>JAIEQM010000128.1 GCA_019747705.1 Chitinophagaceae bacterium
AACCGCCGTACACGCAAGTACATACGGTGGTGTGAGAGGGCGGCAAAGTTTAATATCTTTGCCCCCTACTTTAATTTACAAATGGTCAAAAAGAAATTAGTTGTACTCACCGGCGCCGGCATCAGTGCCGAAAGCGGGTTAAAAACCTTTCGTGACAGTGACGGACTTTGGGAAGGTTATGATATTGAAGATGTAGCCACACCCAATGCCTGGCGCAAGAACCCAAAACTGGTACTGGAATTTTATAATTACAGAAGAAAGAATGTGCTGGATGCCCAACCCAATGCAGCTCATTATGGGTTGGCAGAACTGGAAAAAGATTTTGATGTAACCATCATTACACAAAACATTGATGATTTGCATGAACGTGCGGGTTCAACCAATATTCTTCATTTGCACGGCGAAATTTTTAAAATGCGGAGCGAAACAAATGAAGAATTGATTTATGAAATTAAAAATGATATTCAATTAGGCGATACAGCAAATGATGGTGCACAACTGAGGCCGCATATAGTTTGGTTTGGTGAAGCGGTGCCGATGATGGAACAGGCAGTACCCATTGTACAGGATGCTGATATTTTTGTAGTGGTGGGCACTTCATTGGTGGTTTACCCTGCAGCAGGGCTGGTGAATTATGCCAAACATTCCATTCCAAAATTTATAGTAGATAAACGAATTCCATATACATCAGATGTGTATAATTTAACTGCTATTGAAAAATCTGCTACTAAGGGGGTAGAGGAATTAAAGAGGCATCTTGCTAAATGGCTGTAAGGCAAATTACTACAAATACTAATGTTTCCGCATCATTGAATCCATTACGTCCATAAATCTTTCAAAATCCTGCTGCGTTTGGGCATACGTAATACAATAATTGCTAATACAAATTCTTATGGCATCTCTTGTTCTGGTGTTGTTAAGAAGGTTGTTGCAGTCTTTGCGAATTTGTTCAATATACTCAAGCCGTCCATTTCTTTCATCAGCTATTAAAAGGGCTGCCTTTTGCATTGTGCAAAATCTGTACATACCCAGCGGTTGAAATGCCGGGTTTGTGTCAATCATCATCTTTTCAATTTCTAATTCTTTTACCTGCTCTTTGAGTACGGTATTATAAATCTTTAGTTTTTCATCTGTTAATTGCTCCAGATGGTCATTTTCTTTAGCTACCCACTGTAGTTCTAACTTCAGAAGCTCCTGCAGGTTATTGGTATTATAAGCTGCGGTTACCTGCTTCATTATTTCTTCTTTTTCTAAACGAATTGTTTCATCAAGCTCTGCATCCGGGTGCAGTAGTTTTACAAGTGCCATATAAATGCTGCGCAAGCTTCTTTTCTTTATTTCTTCTTCTTGTTTTAAAATCTGCTCTTTTTCTAACTGTTTTTTGGTTTTTTTCTTTTGCGATTGTTGTTGCTCAAATTTTTGATTTAATTCCTGATGAAGTTTCTCAAAGCCGGCAGGGTCTCCGGCAAAATCATTCAGGTTAATCTCTATCCCAAATTCTTTTTTCAATTCATCCTGCAATTCGCTTTTCATACTTTCTTCTTGTTCTTTCCGCTCCTCCTGGTATGCCCTTTCTGAAAACTGGTTATAAAGTTGTTCAGCTTCTTCATCGGGTGCAATAACTGTAAAAGCATCACTGAGGAAGCTGTAAATGATACTTTCTACCTGTTCTTTTTGGCGAATGGCGAGTTTAATAGTTGTATATTTTGCAAACAACGCTTTTGCTAATTTTATTTTTTCATTTCCCAACTCCAGAATTACGGGCGTAATTTCTGTATTATAAATATGAAATATCTTATTGTATTTTTCTTTCTTTTCCGTTACTTCATTACGAAGTTTGTTAATACGTGTGGTGAGCTTGTTAAATGCCTGCTGGTTTTTAGTGAGTAGCTTTTTGCCGGTATTTATTCTTACTGCAACTTCTTTTTTATGGCTGCTATGATTGTCAATATCAAAAAGAGATTTTGGCATATAGAGTAGAAATTTTTGCGTAAATTAGACTAAATACCTGTTGGGCTTTCAGGGAGTGTCGAAATTTTTCTAACTTTTTATTCAGACTGCTAACGTTATTCGGGAAAGCTCCCCCACCGTATATCTTGCTTCACCAATCATCATTTGTTAACATTGTTAAATACATACGCTTCTTCGTAACATGGTAATGGAATTGCAAAAATTGTTGTAGCTATTGGCACTAAGCTCCAGGTAAAAAATGCAACATTTGGTCAAATTAAAAACCGGGGCTTTAGCAATATGGATAACCTCAAGGCAATGATTTGCTGTTTTGGAGAATGATTTTTATTTTCAATTCCACACAAAATGGTGAAAAGTCTTTATTTTTTTAAAAAATGGAACTTATTAGCTCAGGCTTTGCTTTAATTGGACTTGTTTTTTTAGGCATACTGCTTACTATTAGTATTTTATTTCTCATTACCCAGCAAAATACATTTAAAGCCATATCGCCTGAAAACAGGTTGATGCCGCCGGGCAATGTTTGGCTCCAACTCATTCCTTTATTTAATTTCTATTGGGTATTTGTAGTGGTAAATAAACTTTCTGAATCCATTTCATTAGAATACAGCAGATTAAATATTCCGGACAGTGAACAATATCCTACCAGAGGCATTGGGCTAACAACAGCAATCGTTTATTTTGTTGCACTCATACCTGTAGAATTAATAAAAGGTTTGGCCAGTCTTGCATGGATGGTGTGTTTTATCATCTATTGGGTAAAAATTTACCAGTGTAAGAATAAAATTATTGCTAACCGTGGCAATGATTTATTGGATATTGAAAGAGAATTACTCAAGAAAGAAACTCTTTAGATTTCTTTTTCACCACCCCTTGGCCCATAAAAAATGACCCAGGTTGCAAAATCATCAGTAAAATGTTCAAAGTGGTGTTCCATACCTGCAGGAACAAATAATAAATCTCCTTTTGTACAGTCCATGTAATTTCCATTGCAGAAAAAGGCGCTGCTGCCGGAAGCTATTACATAAATTTCATCCTGCAAATGAGGCTGCTGGGTATCCGTTCCTTGAGGCGCAAAGTATTCAACAGTCATACTGCCATGCCGCAGTAATTGCGTAAAAGGAAATTCTGTTTCTTTATTCAATTGGTTGATGGCTTCAGCTAATGCTACTTTATGTGTCATACCAAATGTTTTTCAGTAAATGAAACTCCATTCAGCTTTAATTCATCCAGCACAGGTTCATAAATTTCTTTATGCGTGGGGATATGCAAACCTTTCAGCTTTAGTTTTTCTTCCAATATTAATTTGGCGGCAATGCCCAATGGTAAACCTACTGTTTTAGCCATTGCAGTTTGCAAATTATCATCACCAAATACTACAAGACTGCTTTTAACGGAATGCTGCTGTTCATTATGCAAGTAATCAATTTCATGCAGCATTACAATCATGTCTTTATCATGCGGGCGAAGCGCCAGTTTCTGTTCCAAACGGTGTTGCAAAATATCGGCGCTGCATTTTGCATGAGCAGGAAGTGCATCAAGGCTGTTCAATTCAAGAAAATCAAATTGCTGCATAATTGTTTCATGCGATGCTTCTTCTGTGTACAGCTCCAGGTACATGCGGAAACTGATGTCACGCTGCTCCACATTGAATTGTTTGATTTCAAACCAGTCAGCAAATGTTTTGCAACGGCCAATGATTTCAGAGTCATGTTCATCTGTTAATCCCAAATCAACAATTACATCCCAGCCTTTGCAAAAATCTGCATAACGCAATGTGGTGCGAATGAATGTAGTTGCTTCTTCCAGTTTATACAGAGAAATGTAGCTGAGCGAATCCCTGTTGGGGTACCAGGCCAATGGAGGTAAAGCGGCTATCTGCAATTCTTCACAATCTTCAAACACATTGTTGTAAGGCTTCTGAATAATTTGATTGTTTTGTTTGTACACAGCGCCTGCACTGCCGGCCATTACAATGTTGCGGGGGTTCCAGCTTATTTTATAATGCCAGGGATTGGTATCACTTTCAGGAGCCACCAATCCGCCGCAATGTGATTTGAATGAAGTGATGCTGCCACCTTTTTCTTTAATGGTGTTGATGAGTTGCATGGCGCTCATATGATCAATGCCGGGATCAAGCCCCATTTCGCAAAGGAATAAAAGTTCTTTGCTTTTAATTTCTGCTTCCAGTGTTTTAATGTCTTTATCAACATAGGAAGCTGTGAGCAGTGAACGACTGATGGCTACACAATCTTTTGCAACAAGTATATGAAGATGCGGAGGTAACAGGGAAATAACAATGTTTGCATCTTCAATGAGCATACGGCGTTCATCTTCTGCTGTTACATTCAGTTCAACTGCCTTGGCATTGGCACTGCTGCCAATTTTTGATTGTGCCTGCTGCAAATTGGCATCAGCAACTATGAGTTGCCATTGCTTTTGTTCACAAACAGTTTTTAAATAATCAATGAGTACTGTTGCTGATTTACCGGCGCCGAAGACAAGAATCGTTTTCAAAATAGAGGATAGTTTGGTGCAATATAAACAGCCCATTTGAAGATTACTGATTTGATGATTTGAAAATTATTGAAAGCAGCACTTCAGCCCAATGTCATTAAGTTAAGTGTCACCTCGACCGCAGGGAGAGGTCTCATAAATTTCGTACTGCTTGAATTTTATGAGATGTCTTCCCGTAAAAACGGGACAAGCTGTTCCCCGGCATGACGAAACGCTTAACTAAATGACATTGTACAGCAGCCCGTTGCCCGGCTTTATTCATTTGCTGCTGATAGCCCCGATTGAAACGGAAAGCTGCCGCCTCAAGCGGCACTTGCAGTGAAAAGCGGGATACTAATGACCAGCTTTGTACAAACGTTCCTGCTCCTTATTGCTTTGTGTTAAACTGCTTTTGGGGTTTTGGCCTTCTTCCAATATTTTTGCTGCACTTTAAAAAATAAAGAATGAGAACAATCGCCATGCGTGAAGCCCTGCGTGAAGCTATGCAGGAAGAAATGAGAAGAGATGAACGGGTTTATTTGATGGGTGAGGAAGTGGCCGAATATAACGGTGCTTATAAAGTGAGCCAGGGAATGCTGGATGAGTTTGGTGAAAAGCGTATAATTGATACACCTATCTCTGAATTGGGTTTTGCGGCTGTGGCTGTAGGTTCAGCTCAAAATGGTTTGCGGCCGATTGTAGAATTTATGACCTGGAACTTTGCGGCGCTGGCATTGGATCAGATTTTAAATACTGCCTCCAAGATGCTGGCGATGAGTGGGGGACAAGTGGGTTGCCCAATTGTTTTCCGTGGACCCAATGGTTCTGCCGGTCAGCTTGGAGCACAGCACTCAACTGCTTTTGAAAGTTATTATGCTAATATTCCGGGTTTGAAAGTGATTTCGCCTTCTAATCCATATGATGCAAAGGGATTGCTGAAAGCGGCGATTCGTGATGATGACCCTGTTGTTTTTATGGAAGCTGAGGTGGGCTATGGTGATAAAGGTGAAGTGCCCGAAGGGGAGTATTTGATTGAAATCGGGAAAGCTGATGTGAAGCGCCCCGGCCGGGATGTAACGATTGTATCTTTTAATAAAATGATGAAAGTAGCGCTTGCTGCTGCTGAGGAATTGGCAAAAGAGGGTATTGAAGCAGAGGTGATTGATTTAAGAACTATTCGCCCGCTGGACTGGTTTACCATCCTTGAGAGCGTTAAAAAGACCAACAGATTGGTAATTGTGGAGGAACAATGGCCTTTCGCTTCTATTTCATCTGAGATATCCTATCGCATTCAGAAAGAAGGGTTTGACTACTTGGATGCGCCCATCCGCCGTATTACAAGTGTGGATGCGCCCATGCATTATGCCCCTAATTTAGTGGCGGGTTACTTGCCTGATGTATCCAGAACGGTGAAGCTGGTAAAAGAAGTAATGTATCTGAAAAAGTAAGTAAATCTACTTAGTACAGAAGCCGCTTTTTCAAGAGAAGCGGCTTTTTTTATTTAGAAATGCAAATAAATGATTCTAAAATTTGTTTTTTAAAATATTATGCTGCATCTTCGTTTTGGTTTTTCATAGGATATTGGATTTTAAACGAAGCTGGATTTCTATCCGGCTTTTTTATTTTCTTAAACTCCCGATTTTAAATAATTGATTATCACGGATATAAACCTTCTACAAAAAGACTTATTGTGCTGAGCAGGAGCCAAACCAATGCATAAGTGATGAATACCAGCGAAAGACCTACGGCAGATACTTTAAGCACCATTTTCCATGCAGATGCAGGATTAATTGAATTAAGCTTCATAGGAACGGGGTTTTGATTGAATTCAAAAGTAAATGCTTATTTCATTAAAAACAATCGAAGAAAACCTCTATTTCTCTTTTAGTGTTTTTAACATATTTTTTATGGCCAAGTACGTAATTGAGATTTTTGAAAAGTCCATTCAGGAGTAAATAAATAATCGGAAGGAACAGAATACCATGGACTTATATCTGATTTATTCTTATTTAAAAGGATATGAATGTCCTGTGCAGGCATATAACTCTGTGCCAGCATACAGATCAAATCACCTGTGTTTTTATTGCGGGCAACATCCACCACAATTACAGCATGCCCCGGCGAACCTCCTTTAATAATTACATCACCAGGTTGTAATGATGACCAGCTTTTTAGGTTTAGCTGTTTTTCGAGCGAAAGGCTTCCGCACATTCCAAATACGGTTTCCAGATAACCCTGCCAGCCACGATTTTGATACTGGCTCCAGCAGTAATTTTTTCCGGCATTGTCAGCAAAGCAAATGGGCTGATTGTTTTGTTTCAGGTATTCAGCACGCAGCCGCATTACTGCATCTGCACACTGCTGTAAATCTTTATTGCCTGTTGAAATGTCCAGTACCCCATACTGCACGGATTGATTGGCTTTCTTTTCACCATTATAGAGATATACCGTTTTATCTTTTTTTAGTTTGATTTGACGCAGGTAAGAAGCAAAACTATTGGCCCCGGAGTAAACCCGTTCATATCCTGATGGCAAAGGGATGGTACCAATGGCTGATGATGATTCAGCAGATGGTTTTGCTGTACTTATGAGCATTAATAAGCAGGTAAAAAAGATTTGTGAATACATGTTGCATGGTTTTTGGTTAGCTTTGAAGCAATCAGAAAAAAAATCCATAAACCAGTATTGTTAAAAAAACTATGAGTAATATCCTTATTGTTGATGATGAAAAAGCCATCCGCAAAACGCTGAGCGAAATTCTCTCTTATGAGGGTTATAAAATTGATGATGCGGAAAATGGCGAAGAAGGTTTAAAGAAGCTGAAAGAGAAGAATTATGATGTGGTGCTTTGTGATATTAAAATGCCCAGGGTAGATGGTATTGAGTTTCTTGAAAAATCAAAAGAGATCAACCCGGATATTCCTGTGATTATGATTTCAGGGCACGGAACCATTGAAACTGCAGTGGAGGCAGTAAAGAAAGGCGCTTTTGATTATGTAGCCAAGCCTCCGGATTTAAACCGCTTACTCATTACCATACGCAACGCACTAGACCGGCAAACCCTGGTCACCGAAACGAAGGTGCTGAAACGTAAAGTGAGCCGTGTGCAGGAAATGATAGGTGAAAGCGCCGCTCTCAAAAAAATAAAAGATACCATTGATAAAGTAGCGCCCACTGATGCCCGTGTATTAATTACCGGAGAAAATGGCAGCGGCAAGGAACTGGTGGCCAGGTGGATTCATGAAAAAAGCAGCCGTGCTGCCGGGCCCATTATTGAAGTGAATTGTGCAGCTATACCCGGTGAGTTAATAGAGAGTGAATTGTTTGGCCATGAAAAAGGTTCTTTTACTTCTGCCATTAAGCAACGTATTGGCAAATTTGAACAGGCCAATGGCGGCACGTTGTTCCTGGATGAAATTGGCGATATGAGCTTAACCGCACAGGCAAAAGTGCTGCGTGCGCTCCAGGAAAATAAAATAACAAGGGTGGGGGGCGAAAAAGATATTACAGTTGATGTAAGAGTTATTGCCGCTACCAATAAAGATTTATTAAAAGAGGTGGAAGCAAAAAACTTCCGTTTGGATTTATACCACCGTTTGAGTGTTATCATTATTCATGTTCCTTCTCTCAATCAGCGTAAAGAAGATATTCCGCTGCTGGCAGATTATTTTTTGAAACAGGTGGCAGATGAATACGGCCAGGCTGTAAAAGCAATTGATAAAGATGCTGTTGATGCCCTCCGGCAGCATAACTGGAGCGGCAATATCCGTGAGTTCAGAAATGTAATGGAGCGCCTCATAATTCTTTCAGGAAAAGTAATTACTGCCGATGATGTGCACAACTTTGTAATTCCGAGGAGTTAAAACACATCAGACCCGTTACAGAATTTCATGAGATCCTCCATTGAAGTAAGTACCGTTAATCGTTTATGATTGATACTTACATTGGCTGCCTGCGGGCCTGAGACAATTATTTCAAGTTCAGGGAAACGGTTGATCATTTCAGCAGCCAGTTCATTCATGGAGAGGTTGGAGAAATTCGTAATCACATGCATGTGCAATTTTTCAAGAGGCTGCAGTTTCAAATAATCTTCAATTACTGAAGGTTGTAAATCGGCGCCAAAATAGCGGGAGCGTTTTCCATTCTTCTTTAACAGGTATTGAATAAAGAGCACCGGTATTTCATGGTGTTCACCTGTGGGATTAAATAAAGCTGTAACACCTCCATTCACCGGGTTATCCAGTGCATTGATGGCCACCATCATTTTTTTTATGATTAAATGGCTGGCAAAATGCTCCTGAACGGGGCGGGTGGTATCCGTCATCCAGTACACACCAATACGCTGGAGCAGGGGGTAAAAAATATGCAGCACTACTTTTTCAAAGCCAATATGCAAAAAGATGGTATGAAAAATTTTGTTGAAACGATCTTCATCAAACTCCCTGCATGCCTGTACCAACTGGTCAATAAAATTTTCATAAAGTGTATCAGCAACTGCTTTATCTAATGTGAGGGTTTTCAATTGCTCCGGGCTCATTCTGGCAATTTTGGAAATTTTATATCCCGAGCGGTTAAGATGGGCTATTTGCAAAATATGACGGAGATCCTCATTATCGTAATAGCGGTGCTTGCTTTCCCTGCGTTTGGGTTGCAGCAGGCTGTAACGTTGTTCCCAAACCCTGAAGGTATGTGCTTTAATACCCGAAAGATTTTCAATATCGCTGATGGTAAATAATTCCATACCGGTTGTTTGAAGGGATAAACAATATTGCAAGTAACATTTTTCTTTTTGAAACTACTAATAGTGTGTAAGTTTTGAGGCGCAGGGTTGCACAGCCTGTAAAATAGGGTTCAACTAAACATCAGTTCTTCAGGAACTCCGGTGTTAATTGATGCTGAATATTACTGGCTATCGGCAGCTTCAATTTGTAAAACCTTATTTTTGTCCACTTTTAAAAAATTACCGAAATGGGTTGGATTATTTTTATTCTGGGAACCATCGGGTTTCATATTGGTTTATATGGCATGTTTAAGAAGGCTGGTATTGAGCCAACGAAAGCCCTGATTCCTTTTTACAACACCTGGCTGATGGTGCAGAAACTGCAGGTTAAACCCTTGTGGTTCTGGCTGCAGTTTATTCCCGTGGCGGGGCAGTTTGTAACCATGAGTCTTACCATTGATTTTGTAAAACAATATAATAAATTTTCCCTGCTGGATCATGCAGCAGCCGTATTTCTGCCCTTTGCTTATTTGCCTTACCTGGGTTTCAGCAAAGATGTAAAGTACATTGGCCATGACGAAGCAAAGAAGCATAAGAAAACCACTGCCCGTGAATGGGTTGATGCAGCCGTATTTGCAATTGTAGCGGCCACTATCATCCGCACATTTGTGTTTGAAGCGTACACTATTCCCACACCCTCCATGGAAAAATCGCTGATGGTGAATGATTTCTTGTTTGTGAGTAAATTGAGTTACGGGCCCAGGATACCCAATACACCACTGGCTGTGCCTTTTGTACATCATAGTTTGCCGGGTTCAACCACCAAGTCCTATTTAGAATGGATTAAACTTCCTTACACAAGATTATTTGCGGCCGATGTTAAACGAAATGATGTGGTGGTATTTAACTTACCGGTGGGGGATACGGTTATTAACGACGAAGAAAATTTTGGTTCAAGGGTTACTTATTACGATGCAATAAGACAAGCAGGTGGCAACCGTGAGATTATCTGGAATAATTATGCTGATATTATTATTACAAGGCCCGTTGATAAAAGAGAAAATTTTATTAAACGATGTGTTGCCATTGCAGGTGATACTCTTGAAATAAGAAGCGGTATTGTGTATATCAATGGAAAGAAAAGTGATTTAGAACCTGGAAGCGAAACAAATTATGTGTTGAAAACAAAAGGGCAAACACCTGACTACGCAATGTTGCAGGAAGAATATGGCATACGTGAAGAGCAGGGCGAAATAAGATCAGCAGGAACAGGTTTGTATGAAATATTTCTAAGGAATGACCAGGTTGAAATGTTTAAGAAACTGCCGTTTGTTGATTCGCTTGGCCCTGTTAATTATACGTCCGATAAATATACCTCACAGGTTGCAGGCGCTGATATTTTCCCGAATGATGCAGAACATTGCAGTAGTTGGACAATTGATAACTACGGCCCATTGTATGTTCCCCAAAAAGGTGCAACTATCAAATTAACAGATGCGAATATTAAACGGTATGAACGCATCATCAGAACCTACGAAGGCAACAAGCTGGACTATGCTGATGGTAAACTCATCATCAATGGAAAAGAAACAGATCAATATACCTTTAAGATGAATTATTACTGGCTGATGGGGGATAACCGTCATAACTCTTTAGACAGCCGCTATTGGGGTTTTGTGCCGGAAGACCATGTGGTGGGAGAAGCCTCACTTATTTTCTTTAGCTGGGAAAATGGAAAACCCCGGTGGAACCGCTTGTTCAGATTAATTAAATAGCTTATATTTGATACCGGACTTTTATGATGGATCCCCCGCAATGTTCGGGGGATTTTTTGTCGGTATAAGTCAGCGTTTGAAGAAAGATGTACAAATCATATCCCATTGTTAACCATTAAAAAGAAAACGATGCACAAACAGGAATATCATTTTGATTACGAGGAATATGCTTCCATTGATGATTTAACGGAAGATGATAAATGGCTGCTGGATGAGGCACGTGAAGTTACACAACATGCCTATGCGCCCTATTCCCGGTTCCAGGTGGGAGCAGTTGCCAAACTCAAGAATGGTGAAATTATTGCCGGCAGCAACCAGGAGAATGCTTCTTTTCCTGCGGGTTTATGTGCCGAGCGTGTGGTACTGGCCTCTGTATCGTCATTGTACCCCAAAGTACCCATTGAATCTATGGCTATCAGTTATTTTAATAATAATGGCGAAAGTAATCATCCCATCACCCCATGCGGTATTTGCCGGCAGGCGCTGCAGGAGTTTACGCATAAAACAAATACGCCCATCCGTTTAATACTGGGAGGCATGCATGGTAAAGTGTATATCATACCCAATTCCACCATGCTGCTGCCGCTTTCTTTTACCAGTAAGGATTTGCAATAGATTTTTTTCAAAACAATAATGGATGTCCGGCATGTTTTGCTTCATGCTCCAGCAGCCATTGCTTGCGGTGAAGCCCGCCTGCATAACCTGTGAGCTTACCGTCTGCACCAATTACACGATGACAGGGAATAATAATAGCTATTGGATTTTTCCCATTGGCAGATGCGGCAGCACGTATAACTTTTACATCGCCCAAACGTTTAGCCATTTGCAAATAGGTGGCTGTAATTCCAAAATCAATATGCAATAACTCGTTCCATACTTTTTGCTGAAAAGCAGTACCCTGCCCATGCAGAGGTAACTCAAACGTTTTCCTGGTTCCTTCAAAATATTCCTGCAGTTGTTGTTTTGTATAATTGAGTAATGCAGAGCTCTTTACTGTTTTCCTTTCATCATTATCATTAAACGACACAACGGTAATGCCCGCTTCATCCGCTTCTATACGAATAATGCCAACAGGCGAACTGAAATAATCAACAAATGGGGAATTTGACAATGATTTAGGTTTTATTCATCTCCCGGTTCATTCTCATCCAGCAGGGCAGAGAGATTTAAGAGATCATCCTGCTTATAACGTTTGTTTTCTTCCATAAAACATTTGGCATATTCTTCCAGCAGCAACTGTACAAGCCTGCGGTTGCTCAATGGTTTAAAATACGATGCAGTGGGAGGCACACTGATGCGTTTAAAATAAGTTTCAACATCCTGGTGAGAATATATTTGACCGCTGGCTCCATCCAGGTAAAACTGTATATGCTCCGGCGGATAACTGTTTTCATCCCGGTTCATGATCCAGTCATCAAAGTAACCGAGTATGAGCTGTCGTGGAATATTGATCACCTGAAGATTAATATCCAGCATTCTTGACAGCACCAACACCAGCAAACCAATACTGATGGCATTGCCTTTTTTAGATTCAATAAGCCTGGGTAATAAAAATTCGTCAGGCTTTAAATAATTTACTTCATTACCCTTGAGTTTGTAATAATTATAAAGAATATTGCTCAGCACATTTACCTGTTCCAGCGGCGTTAAAAAACTGTTGAGCTCCAGCCACACATTGCGGCGTATTTTTTCCAGTTCCTGCAGGCTGCTGTTTAAATTAAGATCGGGGTACTGATAACGGCTAAGTAATAAAATGCCGGTTAATAAATCCTGTTCTTTTTCTCTCGACCAGTTCCGCAGATCATGCTGCAAATCCTGAAGATGAAGGCGGTGGATCAGCATTTCAATTCTTTCCTGCACAGGTTCTTCGGGCGTTGTTTCCCAAAGATGCTCCAGGTTGGGGATGATGCCGCTGCCAAGAGAAATGATACGGTTGCAAACTGAAGAATAGACTTCTTCATCAGGATCGTCCATCAACTGGAGCAGTGCATATATTTCTTTTGTTTCTTCCATTTGCAGGGGTTGTGGATTGTAACGATGTAAATCTGGATTTTAAATTGCAAAATCTGTGAAAAATAAGGTAAAAAAGTTGTTCACAGTACTGTTAGTAAATGCTTTTGAATTAAATAAGAAAACCTCAACCATAGCTGAGGTTTTTTTGTGCCCGGAACTGGATTCGAACCAGCACATCCTTGCGAACGCTGCGACCTGAACACAGTGCGTCTACCAATTTCGCCATCCGGGCAGGGGTGCAAATGTAAATGAAAAATAAGAAACCTAAAATGAAAAAAATGTTCCTGTACAGATGCCTTCCATCCAATTAATACAATTCCCGTCATTACCAGTAACGTACCGGCGATTTGCAATGTTGTTATCGGTTCGCCTAAAATAAAATGGGCCTGTAAGATGGTTGATACCGGTCCGATGCTGGCAACTATGGCCGCATTATTGGCGCCAATTCGTTTTAATCCCATTGAAACAGGAAAAGAAGGTATTACAGTAGCAACAACTGCCAGTAACAAACCATACATCCAAAGTTTTTCACCGGCATTTGTGATTCCTTCATTATTACCTGTTATTAAAAAATGTACAAGCACACCAACGGTTGCTGCCAGCATTGCATAAGCTGTAAACCGCATAACACCCACCTTGGGAATAAGCCTGCCACTGCCGGCAATATAAACAGAATAGGTGATGGCACATAAAAACACCAGGAAGCTTCCCCATAAAAACCCGGACTTTAAACCGTCAATTTTCATTTCAGCAAAAAAAGCAGGGGCAATGCCTGAATAAGTAAGCAGCAATGCAAGCAACTGGCGTTTACTGATGGGTTGATGAAAATAATAACGGTTAATGAGCACTACAAAAGTGGGAAAGAGAAAAAGAATTAAACGTTCCAGCCCGGCGGTGATGTATTGCAAACCTTCAAAATCAAGAAAGCTGCTGATATAATATCCCAACAAACCGGGCAGGATAATTTGAATCCATTGCCTGCCGCTTAACTTACCATGATCTTCCTTTCGTTGCACCAGCAATGCAGCAATAAGATAAAAGGGCAATGAACAAATCATGCGCATGGCCAGGAGGGTGAGGGCATCAATATGTACCGATGCAAATGCTTTTTTTACAATAACAGCTTTTGTTGAAAAAAGCACCACACCTGTAAATGCAATTGAGTATGCCTGTTAATGAAATGGTTTTCTTTTCCAGATTAATCGTTGCCGGAGATGAACGTCGGTGGCAATTTTTATACACTCACATTAAAATCCCTGAGCGCATCATTTAAACTTGTTTTTAAATCAGTGCTTGGTTTACGTTGACCAATAATCAACGCACATCCCACACCATATTCACCCGCAGGAAATTTTTTGGTGTATGAACCTGGAATCACCACACTTCTTGCAGGTACACGGCCTTTCATTTCTATTGGTTCATTGCCGCTCACATCTATGATTTTAGTGGATTGTGTTAATACAACATTGGCTCCGAGTACTGCTTCTTTTTCTACAATAACACCTTCCACTACAATACAGCGGCTGCCAATAAAACATCCATCTTCAATAATTACAGGGCTGGCTTGTAATGGTTCCAATACACCGCCAATGCCCACACCACCACTCAAATGCACACCTTTCCCAATTTGGGCACAACTGCCCACGGTGGCCCATGTATCAACCATGGCGCCTTCATCAACATAAGCCCCAATGTTTACATAACTCGGCATCAGCACTACATTCTTTGCAAGATAAGCGCCGTAACGTGCTACTGCATGTGGTACTGCACGCACACCCAGTTCTTTATAGTTTTTTTTCAATAACATTTTATCGTAAAACTCAAAAGGCGCAACCTCCCATGTTTGCATTTGCTGTATTCCGAAATACATAAGGATAGCCTGTTTTACCCATTCGTTTACCTGCCATCCGCTTTCTGAAGGTGATGCTGTTCTGAGCCGGCCTTTATCCACTTCTTCAATTACATCTCTTACAGCATTGCTGTGTTTTTCTTCTTTGAGCAATTCCCTGTTGTTCCATGCTTCCAGTATAAGTTCTTTCATTCAATAAAAAATTTGTGCGAAGATAAATGAATGACAGATTTGAAATGTTTTGCCATTAACAATAAATCTGCACATTTGCATCTTATTATTTTACTTATGAATATTGGCTTTGACGCAAAACGGGCTTATCATAACCAAACAGGACTGGGGCATTACAGCCGCACCCTGCTGCGTTCAATGGCAACTTATTTTCAGCGCCATAATTATTATCTCTTTAACCCAAAGCCATCTTCACTATTTCACTTCAATGAATTTAAAAACGTAAAAGAAGTTTTGCCTTCCGGGTTTTTGTCAAACCAATTTCCTTCACTCTGGAGGGGCAATTGGGTAAAAAAAGATTTGCAGCGTTATAAAATTGATTTGTATCACGGGTTGAGCCATGAAATTCCGGTGGGCATTCACAAAACAGGAGTCAAATCCGTTGTAACCATTCATGACTTAATTCATGAACGTTTTCCGGAGCAATACAGTTTTATTGACCGGAAAATCTATAGCCGGAAATTCCGTTATGCCTGTGGGCATGCTGATGCTATCATTGCTATCAGTGAGCAAACAAAGAATGATATTGCTGAATTTTACAAAACAGACCCTTCCCGCATAACAGTTTGTTATCAGAGTTGTAATGCCGCTTTTGCAGAAACAGTTTCAGGCGAAGAGAAACAAAGAGTAAAATCTTTATACGATTTGCCTGATCAGTTTTTCCTTTATGTTGGTTCCATTATTGAGCGTAAAAATTTGCTGGGCATTTGTAAAGCTTTTCATTCCCTTCAAAATGAAATCACTGTTCCTTTAGTGGTAATAGGCAGCGGTGGCGCTTACAAACAAAAAGTAAAAGACTATATCATATCTAATAATCTTCAGCAGCAAATCATTTTTCTTTCTGAAAATCCTGCCGCAAAATCATCACCCGGTTTTCAAAATGCCAGCGATTTTCCGGCTATTTACCAGCAGGCAATGGCTATGATTTATCCTTCTTTCTTTGAAGGCTTTGGCATTCCCGTTCTGGAAGCATTGTGGAGCAGAATTCCTGTAATCACTTCCAATGTTTCCTGTCTGCCGGAAGCAGGAGGGGAGGGCGCTTTTTATGTAAGTCCTGCCAATGCTGACGAAATTGCTCATCAAATCAAAACTATTTTTTGGAATAAAGAATTGGTTCATAAGCAAATAGAAAAAGGCTGGCAACATGCGCAAAAATTTTCAAACTTTAATACAGCTTCAACTGTTATAAATACTTACAATCAACTGCTGTAATTGTTATTTGAACAGGATATAAAAAATGCGTTGCCCATTCTGGAAAATGGTGATCTTATATTGTTTCCTTCAGATACAGTATGGGCCATCGGGTGTGATGCAACCAATAAAGATGCCGTTGAAAAACTCTATTTACTTAAGCAGCAACGTGTTCCGGAAAATTTAGTGGTGCTCATTCATCATGAACAGGATTTGCTAAAATATACCCGGCAGCAAAACATCCGGACTTTTGATTATATCAAAGGGGTTCATCACCCCACTACAGTAGTATATGATGACCCTGCTGGTCTTGCTGAAAATATTATTGATCTTGATGGCACTGTCGCCATCCGTGTGGTGAAAGATGATTTTGTGAGTTCCCTCATTATTCAATTTGGCAAGCCTTTGCTTTCAGCTACTGCAAACCAGGAAGATCATTATTACCCTTGTATGTTTTCCGAAATTGAAAACGAAGTGCTGAATGGTGTTGATTACGTGGTGAAATACCGCCGTGAGGAAACCATTCATCATGAACCATCTTCCATCATCAAATGGAATACAGATGGAAGTATCAGCATCCTGCGGCCATAATATATTTCTAAGCAGTACCATAAAACTTATTCCGTACAACATTTTCTCTTCTTCTCACGTAAGTTCAGGCAGCTACATCATTTCAACTTATTTTTGCCCGGTATGATGATTGATTTGAATGCTGCGGAATTAAAGCTGGTGCAGCTTGTTGGCGCATGTGCTGATGAATTGCAAATGGAAACCTATTTGGTAGGCGGCTTTGTACGTGACAAATTATTGCAGCGAACCTGTAAAGACCTTGATTTTGTTTGTGTGGGCGATGGTATTGCACTGGCCCATAAAGCAGCAGAGCAAATCAACCCTCAACCTGCCGTTGCTTTTTTTAAAACGTTTGGTACCGCACAAATAAAAGCTGAGGGTTTTGAACTGGAGTTTGTAGGCGCCCGTAAAGAAAGCTATGCACAACACAGCCGCAAACCCGAAGTGGAGCCCGGAACCATTGATGATGATCAGAAGCGCCGGGATTTTACCATCAATGCACTGGCTGTTGCTGTAAACAAAGAACGGTTCGGTCAACTGGTGGATCTGTTCAATGGTATTGAAGACCTGGGATTAAAAATCATCCGCACTCCTTTAGCGCCTTCACAAACTTTTAGTGATGATCCGCTGCGTATGATGCGTGCCATCCGCTTTGCATCTCAGCTAAACTTTTCTATTTACCCCGAAACATGGCTGGGTATTATTGAAACAGCAGAGCGCATTAAAATCATTTCAAAAGAACGTATTGCAGATGAACTGAATAAAATCATACTCAGTAAACAACCATCCATTGGTTTTGATTTGCTGTATAAAAGCGGTTTGCTCAAACTCATCTTTCCGCAAATGGTTGATTTAGCAGGTGCGGAATATATTGATGGCAAGGGGCACAAAGATAATTTTTATCACACGTTGCAAGTTTTGGATAATATTTCTGCCAACACGAATAATTTATGGCTACGATGGGCTGCCGTATTGCATGATATTGCAAAACCTGTAACCAAACGTTTTGAAGAAGGACATGGCTGGACATTTCACGGGCATGAAACTGCGGGTGCAAGGATGGTTCCAAAAATTTTTAACCAGTTGAAGTTACCTGCCAATGAAAAGATGAAGTTTGTGCAGAAGATGGTGGAATTACATTTACGCCCCATCAGTTTAACCAAAGAAAATATTACTGACTCTGCCATACGCCGTTTGCTCTTTGATGCGGGAGATGATTTTGAATCATTAATGACATTGTGTGAAGCAGATATCACATCTAAAAACAAACAAAAAGTTCAGCGTTATCTTCAAAACTTTGAACTGGTGCGGCAGCGTTGCAAAGAAGTGGAAGAAAAAGATCATATCCGCACATGGCAACCACCCATAACAGGAGAAATTATTATGCAAACATTTGGCGTGCCCCCTTCTAAAGTAGTGGGCGATTTAAAAACTGCCATTAAAGATGCCATACTGGACGGCGAAGTGGAAAACAACTATGAAGCTGCATTTGCTTTTATGATTGAAAAAGCCCGGCAATTAAATCTTGCACCAGTGAATTAATGTAGCTATTTTTGCTGATAATAATTTGAATCTGCACAAACAGGATTCTCAAATTTTCAAATAAAGTTATGGCTGTTTTACGTTTCAGGATTTATTGGGAAGATGATGACGCAACTTACAGGGATGTGGTGATTAAGCATTCACAAAACTTCAGGGATTTGCATGAAGCAATATTAAAGAGTTACGAGTTTGACAATAAACATAAAGCTACTTTTTACCGCAGTAATGATCTCTGGCAGAGAGGCCGTGAAATTTCCCTAGAGCAATATGATAAAGAATATAAGGCGCCGCCATTGCTGATGTCAGATACACCGGTAGGAAGCGAAATTAAAGAACCCAACCAGCGTTTCGTATATGTATATGATTTCAATAAAAACTGGACGTTTTTAGTTGAACTCATTAATGTGAGTAAGGAAGAAAATCCCAAGCTCATCTATCCTTCCTCTGTACGTACAGAAGGTATTGCACCGAGCCAATACGGAACAAAGGGATTGGTGGGAGACAAGCTTGCCGAAGTGGAAGAGAAATATGACTTGGCTGCTGTGGGTGATAGTTTTGGTGAAGAAGGAGAGGAAGGAGAGGAAGGTGAAGAAGCTGATGCAGACGCAGACACGGACAAGGCAGGAACAGAGGATGATGTTGCATTTTAAATTTGCCTGAGCAAAAAATCTTTTTTTCGGTTTAGATTATTATTTACCGTTATACAGGTACGTATGACGGCTGACACAATCTGAGTTCTTCACAAACTCATTTTGCAGCATGAACAAAAATGTTATTTTAATTACAGGGCCTACAGCCGTTGGTAAAACAGCGCTTGCGGTTAAGCTGGCAAAACATTTCGGTACAGAAATTATTTCAGCCGATTCAAGGCAGTGTTTTGCAGAATTAAATATTGGTGTGGCCAAACCAACAGCAAAAGAGCTGAATGAAGCGCCGCATCATTTCATTAATTCTCATTCCATTCATAAAACTGTTACTGCTGCCTCATTTGAACGGTATGCACTTCAAAAAGCAGAAGATTTGTTCCTTACCCGCAATGTAATTATAATGGTGGGCGGCACGGGTTTATACATCAAAGCTTTTTGCGAAGGCATGGATGCAATACCTCCTGTAAATGAAACTACCCGTAACCAATTAATAGCGTTGTATAAACAAAACGGCATCAACTGGCTGCAACAGCAACTGGAAATAAAAGACCCCTTGTTTGCAGTAAAAGGAGAAATGCAAAACCCGCAACGCATGCTACGGGCTCTTGAAGTATTTGAAACAACCGGCACCTCCATACTTGAATTACAAACCAGGCAAAAAAAGCAAAGACCATTTCATGTCATTAAAACTGGTCTTGAATTGCCGAGAGAAGAATTGTACAACTGCATTCATCACCGAACAGAGCAAATGATGAGGGATGGTTTGCTGCAGGAAGTAAAAGCATTAATCCCGTTTCAGCATTTGAATGCATTGCAAACAGTAGGTTACAGTGAACTCATCAGCTATTTCAACGGAGGCTGTACCCTGGAAAAAGCAGTTGAAAAAATCAAACAGAACACAAGGCATTATGCCAAACGGCAACTCACCTGGTTTAAACGTGATGCAGGGATAACCTGGTTTCACCCGCTGCAAACCGGAGAACTGCTTGCATTTGTTTCAGCCCGGCTCTGATTTCTTTGCAAATACCCCAACAGCGGCACAGAACTTGATACAGTCACGCTGAAATATCTTCATTGTACCATTTACCCCTTTCCACTTTAATTGTTTAAAGTACAATGCAACTATGTTCTATGAATAAATCGTTTACTTCTCACCTTCAACTTCTGAAATTACTTTCATTTCTTTTTTTGCTGCAACTGCTTTCTTTTAAGGGAAAGGCACAATTTAATGAATACAACCGCACGGTAAGAGTATTGAATTATCATTTGCTGCACCTGGAGCATTTGTTATTTTATACTGAGCAAACAACCCTGTTTGTAAAAGATGTGAGTGAGATTTACCGGAAAAGAGATACCAATTCGTTTCAACAAGTCAATTGGAAAAGTTATCATACTACGGATGCTAACTTGTACCGTGAGCGTTTGAACGCTGTAAATGAAGCACTACGAAAGGAGTATGATGTGGCAGATTTTATAAAGTACAATAAAAAGAATTCCATACTTCCTGATTCATTGAGCAACCAGTTGAATACATGGCTGAAACGTGCGGATACTATTGCCATCTCTCAGAACAAAACTGCAAATGAACTGCTGACACTTATTGTGCAGTACAGTAAAATGCCTGAATGGGGTAACAAAGATGTGTTCCGCATTCATCAGTTTATTAATACCTATCACCTGCAACTGCAACAACTGGAGCAGATCAGGGACAGTGTAACCGCTGCTTCACTGCAATGTTATATGCAAATGAGAGCGGCCAAAAAATATCCCTTATCAGTTTATGCAGATGCAGTTGATTATTTATTGCAAACCACCATTTATCTCAATAATTATTTTATTGCCCGTAACCAGGAGAATGATGAAGCAGGTATTTCAGCATTACGAAAAGCCAATGAAAATATACAGTTGTATTTGCAGAATGAATACATCTACCGCAAAAACAATGATGCATTGCCGGGCCACCATGTATTTCCGTTTAATGAAGAAGTGCATCTTGATCTTTCCAATTCACTGAAAGAAATTGCTTTTGAAATCAGCCGGTATATCAGCGATTTTGGCGAAAAAGTGGATTCAGCCTACTTTTTAAAACAAATGACAAGGCTGATTGATATGCTGAATGTGGTGAGCTTCAGCCATGATGAAAATGTGGATGTGCGAAAGCAAAAAGATATCCCGGAACGGTACCATACCAGCATCAAACAAATGCTGCGGTATGATTTTTTAATGTACCGCTATGATACATACAGGAATTCACGCTCCAATAAAAATACAGCGCCCATGCCGCTCACCTGGAGCCGCTATGTTTATACCTTTCCCTATAAAATGCCTCCTCCTGATAGCAACATGGTATCAATGCCCGTTACCGAAACAAAACCTCCTGTTGAAAGCGCCGAAGAAAAAGAAGCGCCCTCCATACAAATTATCAAAGTATATTCTGACAGTTTGAATCTTTATTTCTATGATAATGCTGAAGTGGATAATGATACCATCACCATTTCTGTTAACGGAGTTGTTACATCACCGGGGATCAGGTTGGATACCGAGCCCTATGTTTTAAAACTGGGTTTTGCCAAAAATGAAAAAGCAAAAGAAGTGGTGGTTTCTGCAAACAACCTGGGCCGTATTCCGCCCAATACAGCTTATTTAAAAGTTACTGCAGGTGAAATTGTTTACAGGTTGTATTTGTTTACCACAAAGAAAAAAGATGCGGTGGTGAGAATTATCCATTCAAAGGAAGTGAAGATTGATGAATAGTTTTTCAGAAAGTTTGTTTAACCCCTAAGCCCAATGTCATTAAGTTAAGCGTTTCGTCATGTCGAGGAACAGCTTGTCCCGCTTTTGCGGGAAGACATCTCATAAAATTCGTTGAGTAAGAAATTTATGAGACCTCTCCCTGCGGTCGGGGGGTGACGCTTAACTTAATGACATTGCCCTAAGCCACAAAAAAGCCTTCAAAAATGAAGGCTTTTTGAAGAATATGTAATTCAAGTCAACTTAAAACTTAAACCCAACTGTTGCCAGTATCTGCCCGTTGGTTAAATTGTTTTCAGCCAACGGATACTGATTGCCGGAAAGCTGGTAGGGGAAATGAACATCACGTGCCATGGTGTGCGCATAAGTGAGATCAACAAAATATCCTTTGTTGCGGTAACCGATGCCCAGGCTGGGGGTTATGCGTCTGAGTGATTTTACACCCTGGGGCAAAACATCTTTTTTATAAGGACTGCCCATATAGTTAAACCCGCCACGCACCATAAAGGTTTTAAATTTTAATTCACCGCCAAGTTTGAAATTCACCGCCATGCGGTATAACTCATCAATTACTGAGTTTAGGTTTTTGAAATATTGTTTTTCGCCCTCAGATGGATTGCTGGCGCCACTGCTGTAAGAGTTGAATTTATAGTTTACCAGTTCCACATCTCCTGTAATAAATGCTTTTTGTTTGGTAACATCTTTTATTTCCCTGAAAACATAAGAAGCAGATATTGCCGCTCTCCACGGAGTGAGTAACTGGTATTCATAATTGTAATCATTGCCATTGGTAATATCACGGGTTGATATGGTATAAGTGGTGGGCCTCGTATTATCGTTACGGATGCGGCGTGCATAATTTTCCACATCTGCCACAAGCGTTGCATTCGTCCTGTCTGTTAACACCAGCAGGGAAGGAGTGTGGAAAGTAACACCAATACGGAAATGTTCAACAGGCTTGTAGATTAAACCAAGCTTCAGGTTTACCCCTGCACCTTTTGTACTGAAATCTTCAGTATAGGTAAAGCGGGCAAAATCATTATTGGTATTGCCGCTTGCATCGCTTTCATTAATGGTGCTGGAGCGGCTGTAATTAATAAGCGGAACACCAATGGTTAGACCATAGAGCAGTTTTTCTTTGTTATTCCAGGCAAAGCCAAGCGCTGCTTCATACGCACCACCTCTTGTAGTATAAGTAAAACTCTGGTTTAGGGGCATTCTTAATGTCTCTGCATTGGTGCGGTAACCAACAATGTTACCGTTAGAAAGAATCGTATCTACCAGGTAATTTTCAACCGCAAGGCTGGCGCCATCCGGAAACAAACTCAATGCATCATCAAAATTGCTGATGCGGTTGTTGGCAAGTTGCTCCACCCATTTTTCAGAATAAGAACTGAAGTTGTTTCTTCCGCTGTAAGAAAAACGGGCATTGTAGTTGGCTGTTTGTGTAAGCGCTAAACTAATAGTTGAATTTTTAATATTGCTGCTGCGCCACCGGTTACTGCTGCTGAAGACAAATCCGATACTGCCTGTATTTAAAGCGCTGCGGTTGCCTTTAAACGTACTGTCGTTATAACTCATTTTGTTCCGGTTCATAAAAAAGCCGGGTGTAAAAACAAACTCATTGGTTTTAAACTGTGCAAGGCCTGCGGGGTTAATAAAAGTGGAACTGAAATCACCGCCAAGTGATACACCTGCATTACCGATGGCCTGACTGCGGGCAGTACCCACAAAATTGTTATAAGAAAAACGCAGGGCATCCATGGGCTCCTGTGCCTTCACAGCTATTGCAGCTGTTATGAAAACGGTGAGTATAAAAAATTGCTTCATGTGAATTAATAATTGGGAGTGATGATATCGGTTGATGCCTTTGCATTTTATTGCTGCCATGCGTATTGCAGTACAAGTGTCGAGACGCTTTCAGTCTCGATGCCGAATGAAAACTTCGGTATGCGACGCAAAACCGCTGATTTGAAAAACAACTGCCGGTATCCAAAATATATTTTAAAGAATATAGCTTGCCTGTTTACCTTCCGGTATTATGTTTACTCAAAATTGTTTTTTGAAATTAGTTACGACGCCCGCCAGTGCTTCCACCACTTCTTGAACCTCCGCCGCTGCTTCCGCCGGAAGAGCCACCACCAAAGGTACGGCTGCCACCACCTCCACCATCGCCGCCACCAAAGAATCTGCTGCCACCTCCGGAGTTGCCGCCATTATAACGGCTACCGCCTGAGTTATTATTGGAACTGCCGCCTCCAAAGAAGTTGTTGAAGAAGCTGCCACGCTGGGCATTGTTATTATTGCTGGCGCCTCCAAAATAACGGCCACCACCATTACCACCATTATAGCCACCCTTACCGTTAAAACCGCCATTGGTGTTAGCGCCGCCTGCATATGTTTGAACCAAAGGAGAATATCTTATTCCCGAACTGTTTCTGGGAGCGCCCGGACCTGTAACAATAATGGTAGTTCCCGGAACGAAATAAAAAGGAGAATTCCATGCACTGTATCCTAAACCCCAGCTATTCCATCCAAATGGACTGTTCCAGTTATTCCATCCCCAATAAGGGTTGTTCCAACTGTTAAAGCCCCATCCGTTATTCCATGTATTCCAGCCACTGTTCCAGCGGGGATTTGTCCAGTAAATGTCATCATCAAAATTGCGGAAACGCTGGTTACGTATTTGCTGACGGAGACGCTGATCTTCCAGGTCTTTATAAGAAGTTCTGTTATCTTCGTCTCTCTGCGTTTCAACATACGAACTTGTTTCTCTTGCAGGAGAATAATAAACATCATCTGGTGTTTGACCTGTACGATAGGTGGCACAGGATGAAAAACCTGCAATCACTGCTGCTAAAAGTACAATTCTGGAAGTCATGGCTTTAGAGTTTTAGATGTTTGTAATGTGAAGTTACTACTTTTGCAACTTCGTAAACAAAAACATATATATTTTAACAAAAAACAAGCCGTAAGACGATTTTGATTGTATTGGGGCTGTTAAATTAAATCTAACTTTTTTCATGGCATCGGCAATTACTCCTAGAGATAAAGATTACAGTCAATGGTATAACGACCTGGTATTAAAAGGCGGGCTTGCAGATTACTCCGCAGTGCGTGGCTGTATGGTGATTAAACCCTATGGCTTTGCATTATGGGAAAATATGCGTGACCAGCTTGACAAAATGTTTAAAGACACCGGGCATGTAAATGCGTATTTTCCTTTGTTTATTCCTAAAAGTTTTTTGAGCAGGGAAGCTGCACATGTGGAAGGCTTTGCTAAGGAATGCGCCGTGGTTACGCATTACCGTTTAATGAATGATCCAAATGGTGGCGGCATTGTGGTGGATCCTGATGCAAAGCTGGAAGAAGAATTAATTGTTCGCCCCACTTCTGAAACCATTATCTGGAATACGTATAAAGACTGGATCCAATCGTACCGTGATTTGCCTTTGCTCATTAACCAATGGGCGAATGTGGTGCGCTGGGAAATGCGAACCCGTTTGTTTTTACGCACTGCTGAATTTTTGTGGCAGGAAGGGCATACAGCACATGCAACTGCTGAAGAAGCAATTGCTGAAACAAAACAGATGCTGGATGTTTATGCTCAGTTTGCTGAAGAGTGGATGGCCGTGCCGGTGATTAAAGGTGTAAAAACAGCCAATGAACGTTTTGCGGGTGCAGAAGATACCTATTGCATTGAAGCATTGATGCAGGATGGCAAGGCATTGCAGGCGGGCACATCGCATTTCCTGGGGCAGAATTTTGCCAAAGCCTTTGATGTGAAATTCAGCAATAAAGAAAACCAGTTGGAATATGTGTGGGCTACCAGTTGGGGAGTGAGCACAAGATTAATTGGCGGGCTGGTAATGGCACACAGTGATGATGATGGATTAATAATGCCTCCTAAAATTGCACCGCTGCAGGTGGTGATTGTTCCTATTTATAAAGGTGAAGAACAACTAAAAGCTATCAGTGAAAAAGTACTGGTACTGGTGAAGGAACTGAAAACATTGGGCATAAGGGTGAAGTATGATGATACAGATAATGCAAGACCGGGCTGGAAATTTGCTGAGTATGAAATGAAAGGTGTGCCGGTGCGTATTGCTATTGGCGGCAGGGATTTGGAAAACAATACCGCTGAAGTGGCGAGGAGAGATGAAAAAACAAAACAAACGCTGAGTATGGATGGGTTATCATCAGCAATTAAAATATTGCTTGATGAAATACAGGCCAACATGTTTAATAAAGCAAAAACCTACCGTGACAGCCATATTACCCAAGCCGATGCCTGGGATGATTTTGTAAAAATACTCAACGAAAAAGGCGGTTTTGTAAGCGCCCATTGGGATGGTACCGGTGAAACAGAAGATGCTATTAAAGAAAAGACGAAAGCTACCATCCGCTGTATTCCTTTGAATAATGAGCAGGAAGCCGGCAACTGTATTTTAACCGGCAAACCTTCTGCACAAAGAGTACTGTTTGCGCAGGCTTATTAATTGTTGATTACTTCTTTAAAAAATTAAGGTGAAAGGATTGGTTAACATTGCTGATCCTTTTTACTTTTATCTTTTGACCGTATGACTTTGCTGGGTATGTATATCAATTTTGTTGAATGGCTGGAGGCACACATGCTCACCTGTCCCAGTAAAAAGTATTTACACATAGATTGTCCCGGTTGCGGATTGCAACGTGGGATTGTGGCGCTGATGAAAGGGGATGTGGCTGAAAGTTTGAGTGTGTACCCGGCAGCGTTGCCGATTGTGCTGATGTTTGGTTACTTGATACTGTACCTTCTGTTCCGTTTTAAAAAGGGTGAAATCTATTTGAGATATATGTTTATTGGCTGCAGCAGTATTATACTCGTCCATTATATTTACAGACTTATCACCCGTCAAATTTTTTAATGAATGAATACAAACCAGCAAAGAGATTATTTAACCCCGGGATATGATGCACGACCGCCTCTGCCCAATGCAACTACCTCCTTAATCATGGGGATACTTTCAATCGTAATTTGTGGCATTGGTGTTGTGATGGGAATTATTGGGGTAGTAATGGCCAATAAAGACCTTAAACTTTATAATAGTAATCCCGGAGTCTATAGTGATGCATCGCTCGGTCATACAAAAACAGGAAAAATCTGTTCAATTATTGGAATTATTCTTTCAGGTTTAATAATTGTGCTTTATATTGGCGGTATATTTTTAGCCATATCAACTAATAATTTTAAATAAAAACTTTAACAATCAAAACCAACTTACAATGGATCAGCAACAACCACAACAACCAATGGTACAACCACCTTTGCCTAATGCTACCTTAATCCTGGTGCTGGGCATTCTTTCAATTGTTGTATGTTTAATTACAGGCATTATTGCCCTGGTAATGGCTAAAAAAGAAATGGCTTTATATGACGCCAACCCGGGTGTTTATTCCCAGGCATCTTATAACAATGTAAAAACGGGCCGTATCTGTGCAATAATTGGTATTGTATTGCAGGGCATCGGTTTATTAATCTACATTGCATTTATTGTTTTCTTTGCAGCAGCAGTGGGAGCAGCAGGAGGATTTAATAACTAAGAGCATAACTTAATTATTCAAAGCCGCTCAATATTCGAGTGGCTTTTTTATTTTTAAAAAATGCAAAATCTTTACTTTTACTGAAATCAAAAACTAACTTTTATGGATCAAAACGAAACAGTTTTTAAACTGGAAGTGGAAGAAACTTCTTCCCGCTTTTTATCTGAAACGGCCAAATGGGCCAAATTTCTTTCCATACTTGGATTTGTACTAACCGGTATAATTGTAATCATTGCCATTTTTGCGGGCACTTTTTTGGCATCAATGTCCGGAGGAATGAGTGAAAGTGTGTTGCCTGCTGGTTTTTCAATTATCATCACCATCGTTTATTTAGCTTTTGCTTTGCTTTACTTTTTTCCCTGTTTATACCTGTACCGTTTTTCATCAAAAATGAAACAGGCCCTGCTGGAAAATAACCAGGTACAACTCAACTCATCTTTTGAAAACCTTAAAAGCTGTTTTAAATTTATGGGTATAATGGCTATTGTGATTATTTCTATTTACATCCTTTTGTTTTTGTTTGGAGGTTTGGCCAGCCTGATGAGATAATAAAACGAATACAGTAAACAAAACATCTGCTTCCTGTGAAGCGGCTGTTTTTATTCTTTTGTGGCGAGGTAATTATAATCTGCCATCAACCGTTCCAAAAACAAATCCACTTCAAGATCGGTTTTTAGTTGAAGTACCGATTTAATTCTGTCAGCAATACGATGTGCCGTTTCATACCGCTGTGTTTTGTACATATCATTCAAAACAGTTTTGATGGTATTGATATCCCTGTCGCTCAGTTTCATTACCTGCGGAAACATCACTTCATACGTTTTGGAACTCACCTCCATAAAAATGGTATCATGTATGGAACTGTTGATTTTTGTATTTACCACAACGGTGCTGGCAGCCAAATCACCCAGACGTTGACTCTTGCCTGAAACAGCAATAATAATCACCACAATAACACCATAAAACCCCACCTGGAATAATTGAATAAGAATAAAAAGGCCAGGAAACACAAATGAAAAAGTGAGCGGCCATTCCCACACACGGAAAAACCACCGGATGAGGTACTGGCTGATGGTGGGGTCGCCGCCTTCTTTACTCATCACCCGTATGCCCAATGCTTTCTTACCGGCGCTCTGCCCGTGAAAAGCTACTTCACAAACCAGGTGATAAAGCAGGATGGGCACAGAAACCACCAGCAGATCAATAGCAAAATATAAATCATTACTATTATTGATTGCAGAAGCGAGTACAAAACGCATGATGTATGAATACAAAATCATAATCACCAGGTCGAGCAGGGAAGCCAGCAACCGTTTATGAAACGGTGCAATTTCAAAGTCAAGGGCAATATTAAAGGGTGTGCTTATCTGAACAGACGACATACAATTGTTTGCAGGTGTAAATTAAAGGAATATTTTTTTTCATCATTGAATTGTTTTCAGAAATTACTTGTTATTTTGAGCAGTATATAATATGAGAGAAGCGCTGTTTATAAAGAAGAATGCTGAAAAATGGAATGAATACCAGTACCTGCAAACCAACGATCCGGACCAGGTGGCTGACCGTTTTATTACCCTGCTGGATGATCTTTCGTATTCCAAAACATTTTACCCGCACAGTAAAGTAACCAAATGGATCAACAGCCTGGCTGTGAGTATTTATCAAACGGTTTATCAAAACAAAAAACAGCGTTTTTCAAGACTCATTAATTTCTGGAGGTATGAATTACCGCTCCTCTTCCGCAAGCACCATAAAGTACTTCTTTATACATTTCTCATTTTTATTTCCTTTTGTTTAATGGCGGTGTTTTCATCTATGAAGGAAGATGATTTTGTGGAAGGTGTTATGGGCAAACGCTATGTGGCCATGACAGAAGATAACATTGAAAAAGGCGATCCCTTTGGTGTGTACAGGGATGAAAGCAGGTTTGTAATGTTTGTGCGTATTGCATTTAACAATATACGTGTTGGTTTTTTGATGGTGGCTGGTGGAATCTTTTTTGGCATCGGCACACTTTATCTCTTGTTTTACAACGCCATTATGCTGGGCAGTTTTCAGTACATGTTTTTTGCAAAAGGGCTGGGCTGGCAATCTGTTCTTGTAATATGGATACATGGTACGCTTGAAATTTCGGGAATGATACTGGAATGCTGTGCAGGTTTTATTATTGCAAGAAGTATTTTATTCCCCGGCACTTTTTCAAGATGGCTTTCCATTAAAAGAGGTGTGAAAGATGCCGTAAAACTATGTATGGCCATTGTACCTATTACATTAACTGCAGCCTTTCTTGAAAGTTATGTTACTTATCTCAGCTCCAATGCTTTTGATAAAACAACCAATGTTTCGTTACCCACCCCGGTAAGCATTTCCATTCTTGCGGCATCACTTTTTTTTATGGTTTGGTATTTTGTTATTTATCCTGTCATCCTGGAACAAAGGGTGAAAAGAAATCCTGAACTGGCTTTAAAAATTAATGCGAGATGAGGAAAACCCTGTGGAAACTTTTTTTTGCTGCTGTCTTTTTTTCCTGTTCCGTGATGACTGGTTTTACACAAACAGCCGTTGATACAGTGATTACATCTGTTGAACCCCGGGTTGACACAAGTTATACCGAAACAGATGATAATAATACTTACGTGGAAGTATATGATACCACACTTTCTGAAATTAGTGTTCGTTTTCCCAAAGACAGTTTAAGGGAGTTGATGCAAATTAAAGAATTCAAAAAACTTAAAAACCTTGATTCACTTTTAAAAGCATACCAGGATGAAGAACTTGCGCTCCAAAAAAAGCAAAAGCCAACATCACTTAAAAGTGTTATTACGTTTTTTGAAATTCTCCGTATCCTGTTTTGGGTATTAATCATTGGCGCCGTTCTTTTTCTTATCTACAGGTTGTTTCTTTCAGAAAAGGGATTGTTTTCAGCTCCTATGCGCAACAAACACCAGTTGGAGGAAGAAGAAGATATTAGAGATGATGATTTGTTACAGCGCAGGATTTCCGAAGCAGAACGTGAAGGTAATTACAGGCTGGCAGTGCGTTATCAATTTCTGCAGGCTTTAAATACACTTGCCAGGCGGAGTTGGATCAACCTGTCGCCGGATAAAACCAATTATCAATACCTCCGTGAACTCAGCGGTAAACCAATCCGTAATGATTTTGCACGCATTGCCCTGCATTATGAATATGCATGGTATGGAAACTTTGATGTGAACAGTGATATTTATCATACTATTAAAAAAGAGTTTTCATCTTTTCAATTAAAACTGAAATAAACTGAAACAACTTACAAAATATAGCATCGTTTTTTTGCTGGCCTATTTTTTTATTTCCTGCAGCAATAAAAGAACAAAGTTGCCGGACATGAGTCCTGTTTTTTCGATGAACAGTAAAAAACCATTTGGTACTTATGCTTCAGAAAAAATGTTTTCATGGGAATTCAATACCCACTGGGTCTATAAAAACAAAAAGAATTTTGCAGAAGCATCAAAAAGTATTGAAGGCAAGCGAAACCTGTATTTTATTATTGCTAATGAACTCATTTTATCAGATGAAGATGTAAATGCCATGCTCAATTATCTGAGCGAAGGCAACCAGTTATTTATTGCAGCAAATGATATTGACTATAAATTACTGGATACATTAAGTGTAAAAGTGGATGATGGCAGCAGCCTCCCCAGTTTATTTGGAAACGCTGACGATGCAAATTTGATGCGGCGCACCAATTTATATTTTGCTGATACTGCAAGAAATTCAAACAGACAATATGGTTTTTTTTATTACCCGTTTACAGAAAATTTTTCAAATTTCGATTCATCACAAATCAATATCCTTGGCCTGGGTGATAAAAAGAAACCTGATTTTATCTCCTTTACCCATGGCAACGGAAGAATTTTCCTTCACCTTCACCCGGCTGCATTTTCCAATTATTTTTTAATCAAAGAAGATAATCACGAATATGTGCAGAATGTATTAAGCTATCTGAATGCAGACCGTAAAACAATTTACTGGGATGATTATTACCGCATGGGCATTTACCCAAGTGAAAGTTTTTCTTCTCTGGGGGTTTTCTTTAAATACCCTCCGTTAAAATGGGCGCTACTCATTATTATTTTTACAGCGCTGGCCTATATCATCACCAGTTTAAACAGGAGGCAGCGTGTGATCCCTGTAATCCCTCCCAATACCAACTCCAGCCTTTCGTTTGTAGATACCATTGGCAGGCTGTACCTGCAGCATAAAGACCATCACAATATTGTACACAAAATGGTTACTTATTTTATGGAAAAAATAAGGACCCGTTATTACCTCAACACTGCGCATGTAAACAGTGAATTCATTTCATCGTTATCAAGAAAAAGCGGTGTACAGGAAACAGAAGTAAAATCCCTTTTTCAATACATCAATCAATTACAGGAGGCGCCTGAGATTTCAGATGAACAGTTGCTGGAACTCAACAACCGAATGTTACCATTTTTTAAAACATAGTTTATGGAGAATGAAATTTTTCAGCAGCGTACTGATTTAACTGATCTCAACAATACCATTACCGCCATCCGTGAAGTGGTGGGAAAAATTATTGTGGGCCAGGAACAAATGATTGACCTCATGATTGCAGGGATTCTTGCAGATGGACATATTTTAATTGAAGGCGTGCCCGGCGTTGCCAAAACATTGGCGGCTAAACTCATGGCCAAATTAATTGATGCCGATTTTTCACGCATACAGTTTACACCGGATTTAATGCCAAGCGATGTGCTGGGTACTTCCGTGTTCAATCCCAAAGAAGCAGGCTTTCAGTTTAAAGCCGGGCCTTTGTTCAGCAATATTGTACTCATTGATGAAATTAACCGGGCCCCGGCCAAAACACAATCAGCTTTATTTGAAGTAATGGAAGAACGGCAGGTTACAGTTGACGGAACAACTTATCCCATGCAGATGCCATTTATGGTACTGGCAACCCAAAACCCCGTTGACCAGGAAGGAACGTACCGTTTACCCGAAGCACAACTCGATCGTTTTCTTTTTAAAATTGAAGTGAATTATCCAACGCTGGAACAGGAAATACACATCCTGCAAAATCAGCATCAGAGCGACAACCGGCATTTGCTCAATGGTGTAACAAAAGTACTTTCATCACCTGATATTGCACGCTACCGTGAAAGTGTACGCAATTTATTAATTGAACAAAAGTTGCTGGAGTTTATTGCAAAAATTGTAAGTGAAACCAGAAATAATCCTTCTTTATTCCTGGGCGCATCACCACGTGCATCGTTAGCCATTGTAAAAGCTTCAAAAGCTTTTGCTGCTATGATGGGCAGGGATTTTGTAACACCTGAAGATATTGTGGAAGTGGCGCCGCATGTACTCCGCCACCGCATCATCCTCACACCCGAAAAAGAAATGGAGGGATTAACAGCGGATGAACTCATTGACCGTATCATCAAATCCATTGAAATACCAAGATAAACCAGATGCTGCTGCGCCGTTTACTTTTCAGTTTTTATTTAACGCCACGCCTTTATTTATTGCTGGGTGTGAGTGTGTTGTTTTTTTTGCTGCGTTTCTTTTTTGAATGGATGGGCGACTTTCCCTGGATTTTCTTTGGTGTGCTGATGGTGGCATTGGCGGCCGATTATTTTTTTCTTGTTATACTCAACCGTGTGCCTGTAATGCAAAGAAGGCTGCCGGAACGTTTCAGTAACGGGGATGATAATGATGTGGCCATTACGCTCCAAAACAATTACCCCTTTAGCATTAAAGCTGAAGTAATTGATGAGTTACCGGTTCAGTTTCAGCAACGGAATTTTTCATTGCATGCACCAATGCGGGCAGGTGAAGAAAAAGTAATTCATTATAAACTGCGCCCTGTTGAACGTGGGGCTTATTATTTTGGCAAACTACGTGTATATGTGCGTTCGCTTATGGGTTTGCTGGAGCGCAAGTTCACAGGTGAAGAAGATGCAATGGTGCCTGTATATCCCTCTTTTTTGCAGATGCGTAAATATGAATTGATTGCACAGGCGGCGCAAATTGTACAGAGCGGAAACAAACGCATCCGTAAGATTGGCCACAGTATGGAGTTTGAACAGATTAAAGAATATGTGCAGGGTGATGATGTGCGCACGCTCAACTGGAAAGCCACTGCACGCAAAGGCAGCTTAATGGTAAACAGTTATACGGATGAAAAAAGCCAGCAGGTGTATTGTGTAATTGATAAAGGCCGTTTGATGAAAATGCCGTTTAACGATATAACACTGCTGGATTATGCTATTAATGCCAGCCTTGTACTTTGTAATGTGGCATTAAACAAACAGGATAAGTTTGGATTGATTACGTTTGACAATAAAGCAGGAACGGTGCTGATAGCCGATCGCAAACCGGTACAGCTTGAAAAAGTACTGCAGCAGCTATACAATCAGCAGACAGCATTTTTGGAAAGTGATTTTGAATTGCTTTATACCAGAACAAGGGCGCTGGTAAAACAAAGAAGCCTGCTTATTTTGTTTACCAATTTTGAAAGCCTCAGTGGTTTGCACCGCCAGATGCATTACCTGAAACGCTTAGCTAAATATCATTTACTGCTGGTGGTATTTTTTGAAAACACAGAGCTCACCGCCAAGGCTGAAGAAAATGCAGAAGACCTGGAAGAGTTATACATTAAAACCATTGCCGGCAAATATGTTCATGAAAAACAACTCATCGTAAAAGAGTTGCAGAATGCCGGCATCTTAAGTATTCTTTCTCCACCTGAAAAAGTTACCGTAAACGCCATCAATAAATACATTGAGATTAAAACAAGACAGGCGATTTAGTTTTAATAAAGATTTTATTATTATTTTCTATTACAAGCAAACGAATTGCATTAGATAAAATTTAAAATAAGCAGGGGCTGTGCTTTGATGGCTTCACACTTTGGGAAAGTGAGATGGGGGCTGTTTCCTCCTATCTTTGCCCTGCATGAAAGAACAGGTTGAGAATATTTTTACAGAAGGACAGGTGTTACTGGTTGATAAACCATTGGAATGGACATCGCATGATGTGGTGGCAAAAGTTCGTAATACACTTAAAATAAAAAAAGTGGGTCATGCAGGAACGCTGGATCCGCTTGCAACAGGTTTACTGATTCTCTGCACCGGAAAATTTACCAAACGCATTAATGAATACATGGCCCGTGAAAAAGAATACACCGGTACGTTCACACTCGGCGCTGTTACACCTACCTATGATTTGGAAAGTGAGCCGGAGCAATTCAAACCATTTGATTTTGTTACAAAAGAGTTGATTGATGAACAACTGAAGCAATTTACAGGTAATATTATGCAGGTGCCGCCCATTCACTCTGCCATCAAACAAAAAGGAAAACCGGTTTACCTGATGGCCCGCAAAGGAAAAGATGTGGCGCTGGAACCGAGGCCCATCATTATTTCTGAATTTGAAATCACAAAAATAGAATTGCCATTGCTGGAGTTCAGGGTGGTGTGCGGCACGGGAACGTATATCAGGAGCCTGGCACATGATTTTGGGCAGGCATTGGGCTGCGGCGCTTATTTAAGCAAACTATGCCGCACAAGAATAGGGGAGTTTACATTGAAGGATTCAAGAAGTCTTGCAGATACACTGGCATGGGTTCAGCAAATCAAATCAGAAGGGATAGTTGATACCAATTGAAAAATTGAAATTTTCATAGCGCCACTGTTTATTTTCTTCATTACCACTTAAGATATTTTTATAGTTGATATTGGGAATCCTCCATCCGTTATTGGTTTGATTGAAAGGAGAGGAAGGGTTCTTAAACCTGAACGCAAAATCAAGGCGCAAGATGAATAAGCTTACAAAATCAAAGCGTAACCCTGACCCCATACTTACGCCCAGATCACGGTAAAAATTTTTCATTTGCAACACCACTTCATCATTGGTGCGGTTACTTTTGTTGCGGAAATTCCAAACATTACCAATATCAGCAAAAAGAGCGCTTCTTACTAAAAATGTATTGGGAATAACAGTGAAAATGTTATAGCGGTATTCAATATTGGCTTCAAAAATAAAATCACCACTGCGGCTGAAGAACTGGCTTCGAACATTACTGCGTTGATCCAAGGGTCGTGAACCAGGCCCGATGCTCCGGAGCGGCCATGCACGCATACTGTTGGGACCGCCGCCTGTGTATTGTTTAAAGAAAGGCATACTGGCTGTATCGGTAATATTATAGCCACCGCCAATAAATGTTCGGAACACCCATACTGTTTTGGGTTTATTAATGATGTACTTGTACTCCACATCTATTTTGGCATAATTAAATATTTCTTTTTTAACAGCAGGTATTACCTGGAGCAGCCTTCCAATCAATAAACCTGATTCTTCAAAATTTACCCTTATATAACTGTTGCGGTTGGGATGTTTTTTGGATTCAATTTTTGATTTTAAAAATGAAAGACTTGTTCCTATAGCAAGACCATTACGAAATGAAAAATTGAGAAACGGTGTGGTATCAAGCTGCAGTTGAAAAGCCGTGGATTTATTATAGAGTTTTAAGTATTCAACACTCAATGGCTGAAAGGTCCAAACGTTATTCTTTTTAGTAGTAAACTGTTCACCATAGCTCACATTAAAATTGTTCAGTTTATACAACCCATTTACATTCAGGTTACGGTTAATATAAGAGGCAGTAATATTGAGAAAGCTTTTTTTCTGTTTCAGTTCTTTCTTTTCCTTACACTTTAATAAATTGAGCTTTGGAATATTAAAACTCCTGTTTAGTGTTGCTTCCACAGCCTGCCATCCGGGATTAAAACTTCCGACACCCCTCTCTACACCAAATTTACCGGATGTGCTTGACTGTATTCCACTCCTGCCAAGGTTCCTGTTTCTTATACCCAGCGTTAAACTCACACCAATTAAATTACCGGCAGTACCAATAGTGGCTTGCTGCACCTGGTTAAATACACTTTCCAGGTCTGCGCTGAATACATATTTTTTTGCAGGAACCAGTTGGAGGTTAAAATCAATTTTAGGAGTATCGGCCGGAGTAAAAACAGGTTTACTTTTTTCTTTCGGTTCAATTTTAATAAACTGCCAGGTACCCAACTGGTTTAATTCATCCAGCGTACCGTTAGCATTATTAAGGCGGTACAAATCACCGGGTTTCAGTTTTATACGAGAAGTAATAAATGAAGGTTTAAAACGGTTGGTTTTGTTTTTAATAATTATTTTTTCATTGATGAGCGTATTGTACCGGGAGGAGTCATAAGCTGCATTTGAATAATCAGGGTACACTGTAACATTACCGATATTATAAGGATACAGGGAGGCTGAATCTGTTTTTGGACGGATGCGGATAAAAACATTGAATACCGGCTCCAGTTTTCTTTTCTGTGCTTCCTGTAATATCTGGATCCGCTCAAAAGGATCCAGAAATGGGTTTAAGAGCGGCAGGTAAAACGAATCAACATCTGCATACAACTGCTCCCTTGAAAATTTGTAATATCCGTTATTACGGTAAATATCAACCAGCCGTTCCAGTTCATTTAATATCACCTGTTCTGTAAAAGGTTTTCCTTTTTTTAAAAGGCTGCCTTTTATGTTTTCTTCTGTTAGTTTTTGAAGCGCCTGTGTAAGCTGGGGTTGTGTGGAATCATAAATAAGGTAATGGATGGAATCCATATTCACCACCGGCCCGGTATTTACTAAAAAACGGATGCCTGTTCTGATCTGCTGCTTTGAAGGGTTATCTTGATGAACGGTATCCATTTTCAGTTGTGCTATTTGAATATTGCTGTAGTAATAGCCCACTGTTCTGAGATAAATTTCCATATTGCGGATAGATGCAGAAAGATAGGAGGTATCAAAAACGGGCGGGTTAATGAGCCGTTTATTAATAACAAAAGATTCTTTTATGTATAACTGAAGACTGTCCACCATCTGTGTTTTCAGTTTGGAGGCCATGACGGTTTTTTCCTCACCGCTTAATTTAGGGTTGTTGATTTTTATTTCAGTATTATAAACAAAGGGCTTTTCTTTGGGGAACTTTCTTACCCGTGTATATAATCCTTTTGTAAGTTCCTTTGAGCAGGAAGAACCCAGCGCCAGGATAAACGAAACTGCCATAAGAAAAAGGAGACCAGGGTAAATCTTCATAAATTGAATTCAATGCTCAGTAAAAATGAAATCAAATATATTCAAAGTTTAGGCCATAAAAAAGGCAGGGATGAAGAATCTGCTTTTATTGCCGAAGGAACAAAAATTATAACAGAAGCTTTGAACGAATGCCCGCAACAGATTATCCGTTTGTTTGCTGTAATATCTTTTTTTGATGAAACGGGAATAACGCCCAACGGACAGCAATATGTTGAAGTAACTGAAACAGAACTTGCCCGCATTTCCCACCTGCAAACACCGCAACAGGCTGTGGCAATTCTGCGGCAGTTCAAACCATCAGCCATAAGCGAAATTGGTGATGAATGGGCGCTGGCATTAGATGCCATACGTGACCCCGGCAATATGGGCACCATCATCAGACTTGCAGATTGGTTTGGCATACAATACATTATTTGTTCACCTGATTGTGCAGATATCTATAATCTAAAAGTGGTGCAGGCCAGTATGGGTTCTGTACTCCGTGTAAAACTGATTGAAGGAGATTTGCAACAGTTATTGCCCCAATGCCCTGCACCTGTTGTTGCGGCTACGCTTAATGGCATACCCATCAGCAATTATTCATTTGCCGGAAAAGGCACATTGCTTATTGGCAATGAGGCAAGGGGAGTGGCTGATGAATTATTAAAAATCACTGATGCTCAAATTTCCATTCCCTCCTTTGGAGCCGCCGAATCATTGAATGCTGCTGTAGCAACAGGCATTATCCTCTGGGAAATAAAAAGGAAATAAAATGATTATGCAGCAGAAATTCCCACCTTTGCTTTTACATATTCATTTTTCTCCAGTTCATTGAGCATAAACCGGGCTAAATCACCGGCATTAATTTTAAATTTATTGGGTTGAGGCGGGTAATCTTTACTGGTAATATAATTCCCGGTGGGGCCTTCATTTATAATATCGGGGCTGCAAACAAAAGTCCAGTTCAAATCTGAATCTTTAAGATATTCATAGGCTTTTCGGTGTTCATTACCCACCGGTATAAACTCAGCAGGATAGGAGGGGGTATCAATAATTAATGTATCATCACTTGCATTTAAAATACCCATGCCTCCAATGGCAATGATGCGTTGCACACCTGCTTTCTTCATTTGAGTAATAATATTTTTGATACCGAGTGAGCGGGTTTTATCACTTCCATCAAATGCACCGCCAATGGAACTCAGCACCGCATCGGCGCCGGTAATGGCCTGCAGCACTTCCTTTTCATCAAACAAAGCGCCTTTAAAAAGCCGGAGATGTTCATCTTCCATTTTCAAATCATACACATTTCGGCCAAATGCTGTTACATGGTGTTTTCTCCACAATGCCTGTTTAATGATTTCGATACCTGCCTGGCCAGTGGCGCCAAATACAGTTATGTTCATATCAACTGATTTAGAAGTAAATTTATTGAAGAATCACTGCTTTTGGGTTAAATGTTAAAAAAACTTTACAGACAACCAGCAGCTAAATCAAAATGTCTTTACAACACATGAAACAAATTCTATTCTTTTTGCTGATTGGATGCTGCATGACGGGGAGGGCCCAGAAAATTGACAGCATTTTTTTCAATCTCTATACTGACAGTTTAAAGAAAGGAAGCTGGAATTATATTAATGTGGAAGGCAAAACGGCCGATGGTAAATATATTCCGCTTGGCAATCAGCAACTCATCATGAGCGCTACGGCGGGCAAATTAGAAGGCAACAGCATCTGGCTCGATTGGGACTTTAAACCTGAAAATATTACTGTTGAAGTTAAATTAAAAAATGCACCTTCCATCACCCAAAAAACAACCATCTGGGTTAAGAAAATGGATTTGCAGTTAAATGCACCGGTACAGGATAGTTTGCTGCAACAAATCAATAACCGGCAAAAAAAATCATCGCCGCCAAAAAAGAAAAAGAATTAATGGTTTACAGGGTTCTATAAAATTTATACATACTATCACCCTCTTCTTTTTCATTCTCCGAACTTTTTTCATTTCCCCTATCTTTGCGCCCGGCAGGTCTTGCACGACCAGCTCCTGCTGAACTCCCCCAGGGTGGGAACGCAGCAAGGGTAAGCGGTTGTAGCGGTGCGATGTAAGTAACCTGCCTTTTTTTAACTCCCTAACCCCGGCAAGGGGAATTTAATACAATGAAATTTTTTATCGACACAGCTGATTTATCACAAATCAAAGAAGCCAATGAGTTGGGAATTCTGGACGGTGTAACCACCAATCCGTCGCTCATGGCCAAAGTAGGCGTAAAAGGAACGGAAGCAGTGATGCAGCATTACAAAACCATTTGTGAAATGGTGGATGGCGATATCAGCGCTGAAGTAATCAGTACCGATTTTGAAGGTATTGTGGAAGAAGGAAAAAAACTGGCTGCTATCCATCCCAATATTGTGGTAAAAGTGCCGATGATTAAAGATGGGATTAAAGCATTAAAATGGTTTAGTGATAACGGTATTAAAACCAATTGTACCCTGGTGTTCAGTGCAGGACAGGCGATCCTTGCTGCAAAAGCAGGAGCTACTTACGTATCACCTTTTATCGGACGTATAGATGATGGCGGATGGGATGGAATGGAATTGATTGCCCAGCTTGCCAATATCTATTCCCTGCAGGGTTATGAAACTGAAATTCTTGCTGCTTCTATCCGCAACCCGTTACATATTATTAAAGCAGCAGAACTGGGTGCTGATGTTTGTACCTGCCCCCTGGATTCTATTCTTGGTTTACTCAAACACCCGTTAACAGATATTGGACTGGCCAAGTTCCTGGAAGATGCAAAGAAATTTCAATAAGGAATTTTAGATGATAAATAAAAAGCGATAACCAATGTTGTCGCTTTTTTAGTTGATGCTGATATGTCTTGTACAGTAAGAGGAACGGCACTAACTATACCTTCTTTTTAATGACAAGTACAATTTTATTTACAACTAAAGCAGTATCAGAGAAGCCTTGTGTTATTATTCAAATTCATATTGGGTCTTCCTGCAAGTGAATTAACTGTTGTTATGCCCACCAACTCATCAGCCCTTGCACCCAGGGGCCGGTAGTACACAAGAATGGTATAATTATTTTCAGTATCCCACCAGTTGCCTTCTGTAATATCCGAACTGATTTCGTTGGTTTTTTTAGTACGGGTTACATAAATATAATCATAACTGCCCTGCTTGAGCAGTTGCTTATTTTCATATAAACCTTTCTCTGCATTAAACGTCATTTTATTGGCATCGCTGAATTCGTACTGCGTTAGCTCGCCAAATACATACACATCCCTGTCAGCATAAGGTTGATTGTTGGGTGTAAAATACTGAAACCACACTGTTGCATAATCTCCCTGCCAGTAAGGGTTGTTATTTTCGATATTGCCCAGTTGGTACATACCATTAAAATCACGGTAAAACATATAACGGAGCTGGTTCCGTTCACTTTCAGGTTTAATCCATAGTGTTTGCCCCCGATTGGTGTAATCACCTTTTTCAATACGGTCTGTTTGTAAACGAAGGCTCAGCAAGTTCACCCACCGCCATTCTTTTTGTGCTTTAAACAATCCTTCATTCTCTGTATTGTATTCTAAAATATTCTGGCGGATGAATGTGGGCTGCAGGTTGGCAATGCAATTATCCCAGCGGTTGTTTTGCAGGATTACTACTTTGATCTGCTGAAAAATATTGGTGGGTTTGATGTTCTGCACATTTACACTAAACTGTATTTTCTGGTGTGTTTTGGAAAAAGAGGGATTAAATGGCTGCACAATAGTAGCGCCTGCATTTGCTTTTATATCCACCACTAAAAAACGTTTGGTGAACACGGTTTGAGAGGTATCACCATTCGTAAACACTTTTAAAATATAATTACCGCTTCTTGACGGGTAGGTATTCCTGTCGGGCAATGTGGCGGTGTAATGGGTGTAACGGGTAAGTGCAATGGATGAATTACGGTAGGTGTTGATGCGCACATTGGAAAAACCGGTCATATAATCAAACTGTGAAAGCAGGGCAGGAGTCCAGTCTGCATTGCAAAGCACAAATGTGTAAGAATAATATTTTACATCAGCATCCATATCATCAAAGTGCAATTCCAAACGGTCTTCGCTGCTGAGCCGGATGATGGGGTATGCCAACTGGTCGCCGTATGTATGCAGCTTAATTGAGCGTATATTGGGTTTAAGGATCCTGTCGCCCATTTGTGCAGAAGTTCTCAGGGCAGACATGAGAAATAAAAAACTAAAAAAAACAGTGAGATACAGAAATGAGCGAAGCATTTTGTATAAACTAAATACGGATGTGTTTAGAATCATATTGCTTAAACCATTAGTTTTACGTTGATCAAAGTTAATTGGTTTGAATATTGTTTCCTTCATAGCACGTCGTATTGTTTTTCAGAAGAATCAATCCTTTTCAAGGTTCATCATCCGTTTATCGGCTGCCGCCACAGCTATCAGTGTAGCCATTATGATTATGGCATTGGCTTTTGTGGCCGGTTTCCAGCAAGCTGTTTCCAATAAAGTATTCAGCTTCTGGGGACATATCCGGGTGCAGCAGCAATTACCATCTGTGAGCGGACTGGCGGAAGATTTACCCAGCTATAAGAACGACACGATTGAAAAAACGTTGCAACACGTTCCGCAAATAAAATGGGTGGATGTATTTGCCACCAAGAGCGCCATGCTCAAAACAACAGAGTCCATTGAAGGCGTTTTGCTCAAAGGGGTAGATGCATCTTTTCATACAGAACGTATTGCGCCGTACCTGATTAATGGCAAATGGCTGAGTTTTGATACCAGTAACCGGGAGAACCCGATAGTCATTTCAGCATACACCGCCAAACAGTTACAACTCAAAACCGGCGGTAAAGCATTTTTATATTTTATTGAAAGCTCCGGCAGTTTACCAAAAGTGAGACCGGTAACGGTATGTGGCATCTATAAAACTTCCATTGAGGAATATGATAAGACTTTTGCCATTGTGGATTTACATCTTATTCAAAAAATAAATGACTGGAAGAGCAACCAAATGGCAGGCTATGAAGTTACACTTAATGATTACCGTAAAGATAAACGGTTAAGCAACCAGTTGCTGGATTCCATCCCCACCAGTTGGTATGCAACTCCCGTTCGTGAAATTTACCCGAATATTTTTGACTGGCTCAATTTGCAAAATACCAACCGCATTATTGTCATTGTAATTATGTGCATTGTAGCCATTATGAATTTAATTACCTGCCTGCTCATTCTTGTTCTGGAACGCAGTCGTATGATTGGTTTGCTTAAAGCCACCGGCGCCAGTAATATGCAGGTACAGAAAATTTTCTGGCAGCAGGGAATCATCATTACAGTAACGGGTGTTGCAATGGGTACATTGTTAGGCCTTGGTTTATGCTGGCTGCAGCAAACAACAGGCTTTATCAGTTTGGATGAAAGCGCCTACTATGTAGCAAAGGCCCCCGTTAAAGTAATTTGGTGGCAGGTGGTGCTGGTAGATGTAATTACTTTTATTGTGAGTTTGCTGGTATTGCTTATTCCATCATTGCTGGTGCGAAAAATTTCACCTGTAAAAGCGTTGCGTTTTGAATGATTTTTATTTTCAATCATTCATGTATTACCAGCACCGGAACTTTGCTGTGAAATGCCAGTTCCTTAGTGTGGCTTCCGCCAAAAATCTTTTGCATCATGTTGTGCTTTTTGGGCACTGCTATCAGCATTTCAATACTGTTGTTTAAAGCATAGCTGCTCAGATCTTCCGCCACATTTTCACCTTCAATAAAATGGTAAGTGGGATGAAAGCTTTCAAACATGGTTTCAATTAAACCACTCTGAAAGGGTGTATCATTATTCCAGCTTTTTAAATCAAAATCCACATTGAGTACATGCAGTCTTGCGCCGGCATTTACAAGGAATTCTTTTATTTTTTTATCCGGGATATTTTCAGCCACATCCCTGAAATCAGTTGTTAAACCCACATCATTCACCAATGTATATTGCGCCTGCTCCGGAACGATCAGTACGGGCACCGAGTTGGCTTTTGCCACTGCGAGTGTATTGCTTCCGATAAATGTTTCTTTAATTTTTCCGGCGCCGGTTATTCCCATTACAATTAAAAACACCTGCATGGCCTCTGTTAAACTGGTGGTTACCTGTTTGAGATTTCCGTCCATAAGCATGGCTTCTGTTTTAATGAGCGGGTCTTCTTTTTCCATTTCAGCAGCCAGTTGGTTCAATTTATCTTTCATTAATTCCCGCAGGGATTCTTCTGTATATAACATGCCTTCCACCATTGGAAAAGAGGGTGGTGGCTCATACGCATGAACCAGGATAATTTTTGCACCCACCTGTTTTGCCAGTTGCCGGGCATAACGGGCAGCATGAACAGATGTTGATGAAAAATCAACAGGAACGAGGAATGTTTTCATAACAAAGAGTTTGTGTAAAACTACTTTGCCGGAGTTTGTGATGAGATGATGAACGTCAGAAGAGAAACAACTTTACATCATTCACTACAACACCCCTTTTGTACTGGGCAAATGATTACTCATGGGATCCCGTTTCACCGCCATTCGGATGGCTTTTGCAAAAGCTTTGAAGATGGCTTCAATTTTATGATGCTCATTATCGCCACGGCATTCAATATTTACATTGCATTTGGCTGCATCGCTGAAGGATTTGAAGAAATGAAAAAACATTTCCGTAGGCATTTCGCCAATTTTTTCACGGGTGAAGAGGGCATTCCATACAATCCAGTTGCGCCCGCCGAAATCAATAAGCACTTTTGCTTCTGCTTCATCCATGGGCAATGCAAAACCGTAACGCTCCATGCCACGTTTATCAGCCAGCGCTTTGGCAAATGCTTCACCCAATGCAATGCCGGTATCTTCAATAGTATGATGTTCATCAATAGGTAAATCGCCTCGGGTGCTGATGATTACATCCATATTTCCATGCCGTGCAATTTGCTCCAGCATGTGGTCAAAAAAACCAAGACCTGTGGAGATGTTTGCTTTGCCGCTGCCATCCAGGTTTAAATCAATGCTGATTTTTGTTTCATTGGTAGTGCGTTCATGATGCACCGTTCGTAAACCCAGCTTTAAGAATTCATAAATCTTTTTCCATTCAGTTGTTTCTAAAGCAATGGTTGATGAACGCAGCTCAGCCACTTTATCCTGTATTTCTGCTGCGCCGAGATTTGCATCATTATTAATCCAGATGCCTTTGCAGCCAAGGTTTTTGGCGAGTTGAATATCTGTAATACGGTCGCCAATCACAAATGAATTAGCCAAATCGTATTCAGAGTTGTTGATGTATTTGCCAAACATACCAATGCCCGGTTTGCGGGTGGGTTTGTTTTCATGCGGAAAGCTGCGGTCAATGAGCACATCAGCAAAACGCACGCCTTCGTTTTCAAAACTTTTGATTACAAAATTGTGCAGTGGCCAAAATGTATGTTCAGGAAATGCATCGGTGCCCAGTCCATCCTGGTTGGTGGGCATCACCAGTTCATAATCCAGTTCGGTTGCAATTTTCCGTAAATAAAAAAACACTTCAGGATAGAAACTGAGTTTATCAAAAGAATCTAATTGATAAGTGGGAGGCGCTTCGTTGATTAAGGTTCCGTCACGGTCAATAAATAAAACTCTTTTACTCCTAACCCCTAAAGGGGGATTATTAACTGAACTATTATCATTAGCCATCATCAAGTTTATTTCTTTTTAAGTTTAGTTCTTTCCGTTTTCACCTCAACTACTGTAACCATACTTGCTCTGTTTCCAAAACTGTTTCTCACATACGTAAGCACATCTGCTATCTGCACATCGGTTAATTGCGGTTGTGCAGGCATGGGATTGTCAAAATAATCACCATTGATTTCAACTGACTCATTAAATCCTTTTAGAATGATATTGATGAGTTTTTTTTTATCACCCAGCACATACGTTGTTTTAATTAATGGCGGATTCATTCGGGGCACACCGGCTCCATCCATTTGATGACAGGTTAAGCAATACGTATCATATACTTTTTTACCACGCTGCATGCTTGCCGGTAAATTAGGCTGCGTAATTGTAAACGACATCAACACTGAAGCAACTGTAATACTTCCAATCAATAAAAACTTATTCATCAAAACTTATTTTCCGGTATAAACAATTTTCCAAACGGTACCGCCCTGGTCATCAGAAATATAAATGGAACCATCAGCACCCATTGCCAATCCGCAAGGACGGTGTTTTGCTTTTGAAGGTGTTAAGTTTTCCTCACCTCCTGCAAAATCATCAGCAAATATTTCATAGTCGCCATTGGGTTTTCCATCTTTCATAGGAACAAACACCACATTAAAACCTCCCTGCTTTAAAGGCGCACGGTTCCAGCTTCCGTGAAAAGCAATAAAAGCTCCGTTCTTATATTTTGTACCAAATTTATCTCCGTTATAAAACAACAAAGCATTCGGTCCCCAATGTGCAGGAAATGCAACCAAAGGTTGTTCTTTGGTTCCGCAATCACCTTCTTTCTTACCATCACCACCATACTCCGGAGATTGCACTTTCTTTTTTTGAATACCATCGTAATAACAATAAGGCCATCCAAAGTCCATTCCTTTTTTGGCAATAAAAAATTCTTCGGCGGGCAATTCTGCATTTTGCGCATCATTGAATAACGCAGGATGAAGCGTGTTTAATTGGTCACGGCCGTGTTGTGTTACATACAATTCGTTTGCTGTTGTATTCCAATCCAAGCCCACCACATTTCTTAAACCGGTTGCATAACGTACACCATCTCCATATGTTTGATCCAGTTTATCAATTTTAAATTGCCAGATGCCGCCTGCAGTTGCAAGAATGGGACAAGGCATTTGTCCGGGCGAACCTGCTGTACGATCCTGTTCCTGGCAGGCATTGCTGGGCGCTCCAATGTTTACATAAATAAATCCTTTACCATCCAATGTAATAGACTTACTTGCATGCTGGCGTTTATTAAGTAAATCTTTTACAATACGTTCCGGTGCATCCGCATTTTCAATTTCATTTTTTGCATTGAATTTATAGCGAAACACATCATTATCTGATGATGCATACAAATAGCCGTTGCTGATGGCAATACCGGTGCCGCCGTAATTACCAAATGCAAATTGCTCATCAGCCACACCATCACCATTGGTATCACGCAGGCGAATAATGCCTTTGCCATCTTTTAAACGTTCCAGTTTTACATACACATCACCATTGCTGTTCACTGCAATATGGCGGGCACGGCCCAGCTTATCTGCTACAACTGTTGCAGTAAAACCTGCAGGAAGTTTTAATGAAACCGGGTTTGAAGTGTTTACTGTTTGTGCACAGGCAGTTAATACATAACAACACATCAAAATGAATACTGAGAAAATACGTTGCATAAATTTTATTTTAAGTTCTAAAGTTAAGCTTAAACAATAAACTGTTGTAAAGCGTTGAGTAACTCATCATTTTCTTTTGCCGTTCCTACAGTAATACGCAAACAACCTTCGCATAATTCCACTTTGCTTCTGTCACGCACCACAATTTGCTTTGCAAGGAGGTAATTGTAAATGGCTTTTGCATCAATTGTTTTTACAAGCAAAGCGTTGGCATCAGATGGATATACTTTTACTACACAAGACAATGAAGGTAATGCTTCTTCCAATCGTTTGCGCTCATCCACAATAATGCGAATCATGGCATTTACATCTTCCATATTATCCAACGCTTTTATCACCAGTTCCTGTACTGCATCGCTGATGTTATACGGTGGTTTTACTTTGTTATATACATTAATGATTGCTTCACTTGCAAAAGCCATACCCAAACGAAGCCCTGCAAGTCCCCATGCTTTACTCAACGTTTGAAGTATTACAAGATTAGGATACTCTTTTAACTCAGCAATAAATGAACGCTGACGTGAAAAGTTGATGTATGCTTCATCAATCACCACCAAACCATCAAAATTATTCAGCACCATTTCAATATCATCCCTGTTGAGTGAATTACCTGTTGGATTGTTGGGCGAGCAAAGCCAGATGATTTTTGTATGGGCATCCACCAGTGTTTCCATGTGAACTAAATCCAGTTGAAAATTATCCAGCAGTTTGGCTTTACGCACTTCCACATCATTAATATTGGCGCTCACTTCATACATACCATAAGTAGGCGGACAAATAATCACATTGTCTTTACCCGGATTACAAAATGCACGGTACAAAATATCAATACATTCATCACTGCCGTTACCAATAAAAATCTGCGATGGAGCCACACCTTTAATAACAGAAAGTTTTTCTTTTATTTTTTTCTGATGCGGGTCGGGGTAGCGGTTGTACCATTTGGTTAATGGCGAACCGATGCTGTTTTCATTGGCATCCAAAAACACTTTTGCTTCGCCGTGAAACTCATCACGTGCAGAAGAATAGGGAACGAGCGTTTTAATATTTTCCCTTAATAAATTTTCTAAATTGAAAGACATATTTTTTCACCTCATCCTCGTTCCTTCTCCAATGGGGAAGGAGGCCGGACATTTTTTAGTTATCAACTAATGAATTAAGCATTTCATCATTAATTATCTTATGATCATTATATAGCCGACTATCTGATTTTTATTTTAACTTTTGAAAAGATAGGGCTGTGAAGAGGTTTCCCTCTCCTTTGGAGAGGGATTAAGGGTGAGGTTGTCTCATCTTAATTGCCTTCGCATGTGCCTCCAATCCCTCAGCTTCTGCCATTGTAATTACGGCATCACCAATATTCATCAAACCTTCTTTACTCAACTTTTGTACAGTAATTTTCTTTACAAAACTATCCACACTCACACCGCTGCAGGCACGTGCATAACCGTTGGTAGGCAATGTATGATTCGTACCGCTTGCATAATCTCCCGCACTTTCAGGTGAATAATTGCCAAGGAAAATAGAACCTGCATTGCTGATTTTTTCTGCAATGGCTTCATCATCTTTACAACTGATGATGAGATGTTCGGCTGCATATTCATTCACCAGTTCAATCATTTCATCAACCGTTGCCACCAAAATGGCTTTGCTGTTCTCCAATGCTTTTGCGGCCAATTCTTTTCGGGGCAATTCGTTTAATTGATCTTGTGTTTCTTTCATCACTGCTTCAATCATTTGTTCACTAGCGCTCACCAGCAACACCTGCGAATCAACTCCATGTTCTGCCTGGCTTAACAAATCAGAAGCTACAAAAGCAGCATTGGCTGTATCATCTGCCATCACACAAACTTCACTTGGGCCTGCAGGCATATCAATTGCCACACCATCTTTTTGCACCAGTTGTTTGGCGGCCGTTACATATTGGTTACCCGGCCCGAAAATTTTATAGACCTGTGGAATGGTTTCTGTTCCGTATGCCATTGCACCAATAGCCTGTGCTCCTCCTGCTTTATAAATTTTAGTTATGCCGCACAAATGTGCGGTGTATAAAATAGCATTGTTAATGGTTCCGTCTTTTGCTGGAGGCGTACATAAAATAATTTCTTTGCAACCGGCAATCTGAGCAGGTACTGCCAGCATTAAAATGGTGGAGAAGAGGGGAGCCGTTCCACCCGGAATATACAATCCCACTTTTTCAATGGCGGTTGTTTTACGCCAGCACACCACACCGGGCATGGTTTCAATTTTTTCAACAGCAGCAATTTGATTGCTGTGAAAGGTTCCGATATTTTTTTTGGCAACTGCAATGGCTTCTTTCAATTCTTTGCTTACAGATGCAATGGCTTTTTGAATTTCTGCATCACTCACTTTCAAATCATCAATCGTTACTTTATCAAAAATGGTAGCAAAACGTTTGAGCGCTTCATCGCCGTTGCCTTTCACTTCAAACAAAATATTTTTTACAGTTGCTTCCAATGAGGATGAATCCATTGAAGGACGCATCAGCAACTTTGCCCAATCTGTTTTTTTTGGATGTTTTACAATTTGCATGATTCAATATTGTTGCGTGGCTGCGCTACGCTCTTAATAATTTGTTTTTTCTACAAGGCTTTTGTCCCGATGGGACAAGTTGCTTCGCTATTTAGTCTGACTGCTATTCTTTATTCACAATGCATAGCAAGGGCTGTGCTTTGATGGCTTCCCCCTTGGGGGGAAGTCGGAAGGGGGCTGGGGGCTGCCTACACCACCATCTTCTCAATCGGCACCACCAGTATTCCTTCTGCACCGGCCGCTTTTAATTGTTCAATCTTTTCCCAAAACTCATCTTCGCTCAACACACTGTGCACACTGCTCCAACCTGTTTCTGCAAGAGGCAACACGGTTGGGCTTTTCATACCAGGCAGTAATGCAATGATGTTTTGCAGTTTATCATTCGGCGCATTCATCAGCACATATTTATTGCGTTTGGCTTTCTTCACTGCTTTAATGCGAAATAATAATTTATCCAGCAAACCTTCCTGCTCTTTTGTGAGCTTGTTGTTTTTAATTAAAACAGATTGAGAATTTAAAATGGTTTCCACTTCTTTCAGTCCGTTCATAAAAAGAGTAGAGCCGCTGCTCACCAAATCCACCACCACATCAGCCAAACCAATGCCCGGCGCAATTTCAACCGAACCGCTGATTTCATGAATTTCGGCAGTGATATTGTTCTTCTTTAAAAATTCATTTACTAAAAAAGGATAACTGGTGGCAATGCGTTTTCCATACAGGCTTTGCACTCCTTCATACGCCTGGCTGCGTTGAATGGCGATGCTCAATCTGCATTTACCAAAGCCGAGTTTTTCAACAATCTCTGCTTTCTTGTTTTTTTCAAACAGCACATTTTCACCCACAATACCAATATCGGCCACACCATCTTCCACATACTGCGGAATATCATCATCTCTCAAAAAGAAAATTTCCATAGGAAAAGTATCGCTTTCTGTTTTTAAACGGTCTTTTACATTGCGGAGTTCAATGCCGCATTCATTCAGCAGTTTCACAGAGTCATCATAAAGCCTTCCGCTTTTTTGAATGGCAATGCGGAGTTTTGTTTTTTCAGTACCACCGCCGCTTAATTCGCTCAGCGGTGTGTATTTTATTTCCTGTTTCATAATTATTACATCAGCTTGTTAATAAAAAAAGGCCTACATATGTAAGCCTTCTTTTGATTATGTATAGCACATACAGCACCGGCTTACCGTTTGGGGCAAGTATGATGATGTGTATGTGTGTTGAAATTCATGCAGCGAAGATAAGGGGCCAAACGGAAATGACAAATATTTTGTTGAAAGTAAAAGACACTTTTTTGGGATTACTTGCTCTATAGGCTAATGGAGCTTGAGAAAAGCTGTTAGTTCATCAACAGTAAAAAAGGAAAAGGCTTGTTCGGAATGTTTTTTATGTGCTTGTCGTTACTGATAACTGTACAGTTGTAATGCAAGCCGAGGTTAAACACATACCAGTCATCAGGGTCGTTATTGGGCAGAGGAACGAGTATCGTTATTTCGTCGTCAATATACTCATCAGCAAAAATCAATAATTGCTTTATTTGTGCATGAATGATTTCAACATAGTCATCAATACCTTTTTTTGAAGCCCTTTTGAGAAACCGCTCCCTGGTACACACATCTTCTAATTCAATGACCAACTCTTTATAGAGAATGAGTTTTACTTCAGGAAATTTTTTATGAATGCCGGCAAGCAGTGACTGAAGCCTTCCATTAATCATGAACCGGGCATATGCGTTGGAATCAAGAAAGAGATATTCGGTCTCAATTTTCATGCCTTAACTGTTCAAGAATTTTGTCGGCCTCTTTTAATGAAAGTTGCATACCTCCGTTATACTTTTTCTCGATGGCAGATAAACTTTTTAACGCAAGGGTTTTTCTTCTTCTTTTATCAGATGTAGTCTCTTTCAGTTTTTTGGTTTGCATTTCTCTTAGAGAAGATGCCAGTGTAAGCAGCTTTTCAAGATTGGCTTCAGAAAGCCCTGTTTGTAGGGTTACCAGCTTTCCAAGCAAAACTTCTTTATTATCAGATTGAGCCATCGTAATATTGGAATTCTTTGGCATTTTATTTTTTTCAAATATACAAAATAGCAATTTATGGTTATTTTCATTTTTCTTTAATAGAAATAGCAAATAATTTGTTGGACGGTGAGCGAAAATGACCGTTAGTATTTTACATTAGCGGCAACAATTGCTCTGAAATTGTGTTATTTCATTCACCATCACTGTAAATTAAAAAGCATGAGAAGTCTATTATCAGTTATTATCTTATTTATTTCAGCTTCATTATTTGCCCAGGACGCCGTCAACTATCAAACACCTCCGCAGGTAATTATGGATTTGGCTTTGGCCAAACCAACTCCTGGTGTAAGTGTAGATAACAAAGGTGAGTGGATGCTCATTATTGAACGCAACAGTTATCCCACAGTGGAAGAGTTGGGTCAGCCGGAAGTAAGAGTGGCGGGCATGCGCATTAACCCCAACAACTTTTCACTGAGCCGTCAAAATTTCATCAACCATTTTACACTCAAAAATTTAAAAACAGGCAAGGAATATAAAATCAGCGGTCTGCCCATGAACCTGCTTTCAACAACAGCAGTATGGAATGAAAAGCAAAATAAAATTGCAGTCACAAATGTATCTGCATCACAAGTTGATTTGTATGTAATTGATGTGGCTACGCAAAAAGCAATGAAAGTAAACAAGTCGCCCTTAAACATTGTAATGGGCGGCACATTTTCTTGGGTTGATGATAATACATTGCTGTATAAAACAACCATTGCCCCTGCATCAGCCATGCCTAAAAAACCCATCACACTGTATAGTCCTGAAATAGGTTGACTCCCAAACACGGGATAAGTCAATAAAAAACAGGATTAAAATGAGTCAAAAACA
>JAIEQM010000046.1 GCA_019747705.1 Chitinophagaceae bacterium
AATGCCTTTGTTGTTTCCTGCCTATACCTTTTTATCCACCTATGTTTATATCTACTTAAAAGTTACCGGAGTATTGACTATAATATTTTATTTATAAAGTTACTTATTTCTTTGGTTCTCTTTTGGTATGCCTTATACGTAAAATAAATACCTCTCCCGGTTCTGCATGATACAATATCCGAAACTTTAAAATTTCAAAATAGAAAAAACTGCCATCATTTTTCGTTCGGTTAGGATCTCTTCGATGAACAATTTTTGTATCAGCCAACTCATCAACTTTATTTAAAATACGTTGCTTTACGGAGTCAGCATTTTGAGGAGAGTGTTTGCGTATGTATTTTATTGCAGCAGTAAGCTGTCTTAGTGCAAGTTTTGTCCACGTGACTTTCCTCCTTACCATTACCAATCCTTTGTCATTTTCTTAACAGCCTCATGGGAGTACACTTCGCCTTTCTTTACCTGACGCATTGCTTCATCAACCTCTGCGTTGTATTGTTCAAGGCTAATACGTCCTTCATCTTCTATATCTTCTTCAAGAAACTTATAAATGGCTTTGAGTTTTTTACTGTCAGCGCCCTGCACCATATCAATAATTTTTTTACGGATGGCTATTGCTGTCATGCTTTAAAAATTTGTAATTAAAGTTACTTATTTTTTCTCACCAGCTTCCTCCGGCACCGCCGCCACCAAAACTTCCGCCGCCAAATCCACCAAAGCCGCCACCACTGCTTCCACCCCCGCCACTCCAGCCACCGCCACTTCCGCCGGTTGGTAACCACCAGATGGGAGAGTTCCATCCTCTGTATCCACGGCGGCTCATCATGCCGCCACCACCGCCACCGCCGCTTCTTGAAATAATGATCATGATGATAATGAAAATAATAATGGCCAGGAATATTCTGCTGCCGCCACCTTTTCCTTTCCGATTATTATATCCTTCAGGTGCTTTGTATTCACCTGCTGCTGCCCGCATTAAATCATCTGTGCCTTCATCGAGGCCACGGTAGATATCATTCGCTTTAAAATTGGGGATGATATCATTCTCAATAATCTGTTTCGCAGTAATATCAGGGATAGCTCCTTCCAGTCCGTAACCCGTGGCAATCCATACTTTGCGCTGACTGCGTTCTTTATCAATTAAAATAACAACTACAATTCCGTTGCTGAATTCTTTTTGCCCGCCCACACCCCATTTACGGCCGAGCGCCACTGCAAAATCGCTGATATCATAATCACCAATATCACCAATAGTTACAATAGCGATTTGATTGGATGTACTGTCATCATAAGCCGCCAGTTTTTGTTCCAGTGCTTCTTTTTGCGAAGGAGCTAAAAGATTGAGATAGTCATTTACCAGCTTTGGCGGATTGGGTGCAGCCGGAATGTATTTTTCTATTCCCTGTGCCCATGAAGCAACGGTAACAAAAAGAAACAGAACTATAATTTGCAATTTCTTCATTGAGCTATATATCATTTGCCAAACACAATATCATCGGGCAACTCATTGCGGTCTTCATTTTCATAAGGGAAATGAAATACCAATGCTTCGCCAATTTCTGTAATGATGTTTATTATACCCTGTGCATGATTATCTTTTCTGAACTCCTGTAAAATTTTTCGCACCTCTTTATTCCAGAATTCTTCACCCACTTTTTGATGGATGCCTTCATCACCAAAGATGGCCATTTGCTGATCCTTCATGGCAAAGTAGAGCAGCACACCATTACGGTCCTCTGTTTTTTCCATCTTCAACCCAAAGAAAATTTCAGCAGCACGGTCAATCGCATTGACATAGCTGCAGCGGCTTTCTGCAAACACTCGAATTTCGCCGGATGTTCTTTTTTCTGCAGCATGTATAGCAGCAACAATTCGTTGCTGTTCTTCATCAGTAAAGAACGGCTTGGGTGGAAATAGCCGGGACAGGATGCTCATGAAAAAATCAGAATTTTACTTCGGGTGCTTTTTCGCTTCCCGCATCAGATTTGAAATAACCTTTCTCTTTAAAGCCCATAAACCCTGAATAAAGATTATTGGGGAAACGCCTGATTAATGTATTAAAACCCTGAGTGGCGGTATTAAAATCATTACGGGCAACTTTAATGCGGTTTTCAGTTCCTTCCAATTGTGTTTGCAAATTGCGGAAGGCATCATTGGCACGCAGGTTGGGATAGTTTTCAGTAACCATTAATAAACGACCCAATGCCTGGGACAGTTGGCCCTGTGCAGCCTGGTATTCAGCAATTTTTTCCGGCGTTAAATTGGCAGGATCAATTTTTATTTGAGTAGCGCTTGCCCTTGCTTTAATTACATTTTCCAATGTAGTTTGTTCAAAATTGGCTTCGCCTTTAACAGTATTCACCAAATTGGGGATTAAATCAGAACGGCGTTGGTATTCACTTTCAACATTGGCCCATTTGCCTTTAATGTTTTCTTCGGCCGTAACAGCGCCTCTTTGAAAATTTACAGCACCGCATCCGCCAAATAAAAGTAGTGCACCTACAATAGCTAAAATGACAATTGTACCTGTTTTCATTTGAATGTTATTTGATTATAAATGTAACTGATTTCTTTTTTTAATCAGATATGTTTTTGAACGAAAAGAATGCCAGCTTCAAAAAACTGACACCCTGACGTTAAAGACATTGATTTGACTCAACCCCCTACCCTTCTCTGCAAGCAGAGAAGGGAGGGCGGACACTCCAAATTGTTTAAGATTTTTAATACCGGCAATCAGCTATTTAACCGCCGCAATACCCGGCAACACTTTTCCTTCAAAAAACTCCAGCATGGCGCCGCCACCGGTGGAGATGTAACTTACTTTATCTGCAAAACCAAAATCATTTACTGCCGCCACACTGTCGCCACCACCAACCAACGAGAATGCACCTTTTACTGTTGCATCTGCCACTGCCTGCGCAATGGTTTTGGTACCGTGCTGAAATTTCTGCATTTCAAACACCCCCATGGGCCCATTCCATAAAATGGTTTTGGAATGGAGCAGCACATTCGTGAATTGATTGCAGGCATTTGCACCAATATCCAATCCCATCCATCCTTCAGGAATGGCATTGCTTGGCGCTACACTTGTATTGGCATCGGCTGCAAACGCATCGGCAATCACACTGTCGCTGGGTAAATGAATGTTTACACCTTTGGCAGCAGCTTTATTTAAAATATCATTTGCGGTTTCCAACCGATCTTCTTCACACAATGACTTACCAATATTGCCGCCCATTGCTTTCATAAACGTATAAGCCATGCCACCGCCAATGATAATATCCGTAGCACGTTCCAGTAAGTTTTCAATAATCAAAATTTTATCGCTCACTTTAGCGCCACCAATAATAGCCGTAAACGGTTTTTCTGCTTTGAGCAACACTTTTTCTGCAGCTTCCACTTCGCCTTCCATCAGCAAACCAAACATGCGGTTCTCCGGTGTAAAGAATTTTGCAATCACGGCCGTACTTGCGTGAGCACGGTGTGCTGTTCCAAATGCATCATTTACATATACATCGCCCATCTGTGATAATTTTTCAGCAAATGCTTCATCTCCTTTTTCTTCTTCTTTATAAAAACGCAGATTCTCCAATAACAGCACTTCACCTGCACGCATCATACCGGCTGTTAAATAAGCCTGCTCACCAATGCAATCATTGGCAAACAACACGGGCGTGTTACCACCCAGCAATTCTGCCAAATGTTTAATTAAATGTTTGAGTGATGATTTTTCTTCGGGGCCATCTTTGGGTCTTCCCAAATGACTCATAAGAATTACACTGCCGCCGTCATTCAATATTTTTTTGATAGTGGGGATGGCAGCCCGCATGCGGTTATCATCGGTAATTTCAAATTTTTCATTAAGCGGCACGTTGAAATCAACCCGAACCAATGCAGTTTCGTTTTTAAAATTGTGGGCAGAAAATTTACTCATATTTTGTTTAATCAGTTATAAGAAATATCAAAATCAATTTCAACCGGTTTTAAATCTATAACATGGCATTTTTTACAAAACTCCGGCGTTTCATTTTTGTACCACATCTTTCGAAAAGCCCTATACTCCTTGCTGTTGAGGCATTGCATCAATGAAGTGTCAAACACATTACCGAAGTTTAGCTCCTTTGGGAAAGGCTTGGCGCAACAGGGGGTCATATACCCATCCCAGCTAATATAGAAATGGTTCCAGGGAAGGTGGCATTTTTTAAAACCATTTTTCTTTTTTACATCCCAAATACTTAGTTCTACGGAACCGCTTTGTTTTGAAAGATCGAAAGCCTGTTTCAGTTCGTTTTTAAAATTATCTCCATAAAACAAATCGTAATAGCTACTGTCTGATGTAGTAATACTACCAATATTAACTGGTGTTATGTTTACATAAGACACACCCGTTTCTATTGCCAACTTCACCACATCCTTCATGGTAGTGTAATTTTCCTTTACAGCCACAAAATTAAACATCACGGCTATGTTGTTTTTTTTACACACACCTACTATTTTCTTACTCATGTCTGCAAAAAAATCATAGTCGCTTTGCAACCGCACAGTCTCATAGGTTTTTCCCACTCCATCAATAGATATTTGCACAGTATCTAATAAGCCCGCTAACCTTTCAATATAACTTTCGGCACCAGGGATATGGGCATTAGTAGAAATAAATGTCTGAATTCCTTTATTCTTGGACTTTATATACCGAAGGGTTTCTTCTAATTTTTTATACAATAGGGTTTCGCCTAAACCAGTAAGCCCTATCGAATCAATATAAGGCCCTGCTTCATCAATTACCTTCTTCATCTTCCCCATATCAATTGTGCCTTTTGCCATGGCTGCTCCAAAAGCATATTCCCGTGGGCATGTTATACAGGCCAGGTTGCAATGGTTGGTTACTTCCAACATAATGGAAGAAGGATAGGGTACTTTGGTACTTTTAACTGACTTCAGCCAAAACCCATGTAATTTATTGAAAGTATAACGGAAAAAGTTAAAACCACCCGGCAATTTTTTTACCCTGTTGACAATCTTCTTTATCCGTCTTTTGTTTAATTTATAAGACATGTGAGGCTAATAAAATAAAAGTCTGACCCACCACGATCAGAAATTTATATGTGAAGTATGTTTGCAAGATTATTAGCTTATGAATTTAGCAAAATAATGAACAGTACGAACCAACTGGCTCACATAACTCATTTCATTATCATACCAGCTTACGGTGCGAACCAATTGTGAATCGCCCGCATTTTGCACTCTTGTTTGTGTGGCATCAAACAAAGAACCGAAGCGGATACCGATGATATCGCTGCTCACAATCTCATCTTCAGTATAACCGAAGCTTTCATTAGCTGCTGCTTTCATAGCTGCATTAACTTCTTCAACCGTTACTTTTTTACTGAGTACCGCAGTTACTTCGGTTAAAGAACCTGTGAGGGCAGGTACACGCTGTGCACTGCCATCCAATTTTCCTTTCAAACTTGGCAATACCAGGCCAATAGCTTTGGCTGCACCTGTACTGTTGGGCACAATATTGTGTGCAGCAGCCCTTGCACGGCGCAAATCACCTTTTGCATGTGGCGAATCCTGCGTGTTCTGATCATTGGTATAAGCATGTACAGTTGTCATTAACCCATTCACAATGCCAAACTTCTCTTCCAGCACCTGCGCCATGGGAGCTAAGCAGTTGGTAGTACAGCTTGCACAGCTGATGATGGTTTCGCTGCCATCCAGTATGCTGTGGTTTACATTAAATACAATCGTTTTTAAATCGCCGGTGGCGGGAGCGCTTATCACTACTTTTTTTGCACCGGCAGTAATATGAGCTTCAGCTTTTGCCTTATCAGTAAAAAAGCCTGTACATTCCAGCACTACATCCACATCATGGTCTTTCCATGGAATTTGAGAAGGATCTTTTTGTGCATATACCTTTACTTCATCACCATTTACAATAATAGAATTTTCGGTACTCTTTACATCCGCATCAAATCTTCCCTGCGCTGTATCATACTTTAAAAGATGTGCCAGTGTTTTGGGAGAAGTAAGGTCATTGATCGCCACCACATCAATTCCTTCCATATTATATATCTGGCGGTAAACAAGTTTTCCGATACGTCCGAAACCATTGATGGCAACTTTAACTGTGCTCATAGTAGTCTTTGTTTTAAGTGAAAAATGGAGACGCAAATGTAAGCAAAAGCATTACTCGCTGGCTGATTGTTTACACGATAAAGAATGATTTTGGTTACGGGCATAAGTTCCCTGAGCAGCGTATTTGCGTCGCACTCTTCTACAGTTGTATTTTCAGCAGCTATTGTTTGCTGGTTCAACCGGTTGGCATTTGTTCAAACCGATCATTATGTGAACAAATCTTAGAAATTAGTTTGGCTGAAATAGCGCTGCTGCCTATCTTTGCACTCCCTAAAATTTATGCCGTGTTGGTCAAGGGGTTAAGACGCCTCCCTTTCACGGAGGAATCACGGGTTCGAATCCCGTACATGGTACAAAGTGCCGCCTTTATAAAAAGGCGGCACTTTTTTATGATAAAACCCTTCCGGTTCGTCTTTTTTACAAACGCTTGTTATCAGTTTTTTTCTCCAGTTTCTGTACTTCGTATTTTCTGCAGGCTATTGAATTAACTATTTATCTGAAGCCATTTTCACCGAAAAAAGCAACCGATTCACCTGGTCAATGAAAAATTTTTTTCAGATTTTTCAAATTGGCCTCCAAAAAATAAAATGAAAATCAATGCGTAAGCACATGTAAAATTACTGCATCGTAAAAAAACATTTTTATTTCGTAAAAACACTATTGCGGATGTTAAATTATGTATGCACTTTTGAATCCGGTAAGTAATTACACTTAATCGTTTTCAGGGCAATTTGAAATAACGTAACTGCTTATCCTTAATCCAAACTCCGGTAAAAGCCATATTAATTACCGAACCCAAACAGTAAAAAATGAAAACTTTGTACCCAACAGTTAAAACTGCAGCAGTAACTTTTCTGCTATTTATCGGATTTATCTTTTCTTCTCATCTGTCTTTCGGGCAGTTTGTTTTCAAAAACTCTAAGATTGCCAATAATGGCGCTGATGGCGCTATTGGTACAGTTTACCGATTTCCAAAAATAGCTGCGGGCATTGATGCACTTGTTTCTATTGACAGTCTTGTAAATGGTTCATCACTTAAAGAAATTGACCAGCAGGGAACAGGCTTTAACGATGCTTTTCAGCCAAGGATCCAGTCAGGTAATGATGGGGTGTCTTATATTGTATTTACAGTTCGTTTTGTAGTTGAAAATACAAATACACTCAAAAATATTCCGCTGCTTACAGTAACTAATCTTGATTTGGATGGCAACCCCAGTCTAAAAGAAATGTGCGAATTTAATATGGATGGTGGTATTGTAACGTTTATGAGCAATACACCTGAAATTAAAGTAACCGGTGCTGACAAGAAGTTTTTAGGTCAAAATGTAGCGGGTGTTGAATATCCGGGTATTGATACAACCGCTGATGCGGTAATGTTTAAAGTAAGGCGTGCAAATGTTTCCCGGTTTACCATCAGGCTGGGAGCCATCAGCAATAATTCAAATGCCGCAAGACAATACAGTGTTTATTTTAAAGACTTTGGTATTACCAATGCTGTATCCTTACCACTTACCCTTTTAAACTTTGATGCTTTTTTAAAAACTGATAAAGTAAATTTAAGCTGGACTACTACTGAACAAAGAAACTTCAGTCATTTTATATTGCAGAGAAGCAGTGATGCACGCAATTTTAAAGAAGTAATGATGCTGATGACTGACCCTGTTTCCATAACATCAGTAAACAACTACACCTATACTGATAAAATCAGTGATGCCAATGCAACCACAATGTATTACCGTTTGCAAATGGTGGATGTGGATGGAAAATTCCAGTACTCACCCATCCGTATGATTCGTTTGAATGCAACAAACAATATTACAGTTCAAACATTCCCTAACCCTGCAACGTCTGAATTACGTGTAATGATTCCGGCAAGCTGGCAGGAAAAGAGCACAGTGTATGAAATTTACAACAGCAATGGCATTTTGGTAAGCCGCACAAATGTGGCACGTGCTGCACAGGTTCAGCAGCTTAATGTACAGTCTCTTGGTTCCGGTAATTATATAATCCGTGTTACAAACGGAAGCGAAATAAGCTCATCAAAGTTTATCAAGCTGTAAAAGCAATGCATAGTTTGTTGCTAACCTTTTAATGTTCTCTGTTTACCCAAAATCACTTATTGTAAAAAGCCTCAACGTTCTGTTGAGGCTTCTTTGATTATATCCCAATTTCAAAATGCATTTCAGGAATGGTAATATCGTTAAATCCTTTTTTCAATAACCTGTTTCTGAATGCCTGCTGCACATCATACTCCCCATGTACCAGAAATAATTTTTGTAACTGGTTCGCATCCTGGCAGGCCAGCCACTGGCACATATCATCATAATCGCCATGTGCACTCATACTTCTTATCTGCCCCACTTCTGCATTCACCTGTTTTTCCACGCCATATATTTTCACTTCTTTCATACCACGTAATAATTTACCGCCAAGAGAACGGGGTTCACAATAACCTGTAAGCAAAATAGTATTACGGGCATTCTCAATGGTATTATTGATATGATGTTTTACTCTTCCGGCATCAGCCATACCGCTGGCACTGATAACAACATAAGGGCCATTTTTAAAGTTTAAGAGTTTTGATTCGTCCACTGTTTTTATAAACTTCAGTCCTTTAAACGCAAACGGGTCGCTGTCTTCCAGTAAAACTTTTTGGATGCGGCTGTTAAAGTATTGCGGATAATTTTTTACAATCGTTGTAGCGTTTACACTTAACGGGCTGTCAACATAATAATCCAGTTCGGGCAAACGCCTTTCCAGTTCCAGTTGATTGAGATCATAAAGCAGCTCCTGTGTGCGGCCCACACTAAATGCAGGAATGATGAGTTTTCCTTTTTTCTGAATACAGGCTTTGTTAATCCACTCCAGCAACTGATCGGGTGTTGATGATGCATTATCATGTAAACTGTTGCCATAGGTTGACTCCATGATAATAACATCTGCCTGCGGAAATATATCAGGCGATTTTAAAATAACATCACGGTATCTTCCAATATCCCCTGAAAAAGTGATGCGTTTTGTTTTGCCCCGTCCGACCGGGTCATCCGGGCGGACATTTTCAGTAATTTTTAAATGCACGCAGGCGCTGCCAATAATATGCCCTGCATCTGTAAACATGGCTTCAATATCATCACTCACTTTAAACCATACGCCATATTCCCGTTTTTCCAAATGATCCACAGCTTTTACTGCATCTTCAGTTGTATAAAGCGGTTTTAGATAAGGAAGGCCCTGTGCTGCACGACGTTTGTTTTCATACTTCACATCATCTTCCTGTATTTCTGCACTGTCTTCCAGCAGCACGGCTGTTAAATCTTTTGTTGCAGGTGTGCAATAGATGGTTCCTTTATAACCATCAGCAATTAATTTGGGAATTAAACCGCTGTGATCAATATGCGCATGGCTCAGGATCATATAATCCACTTCTGCAGGATCAAAACCCCAGTTACGGTTCATGGCATCCGTATCTTTTCCCATGCCCTGGAACATGCCGCAATCCAGTAATAATTTTTTTCCGTTAACAAGTGTAATAATATGTTTACTGCCTGTTACAACTCTTGCTGCGCCGTGAAATGATAACTTCATATAGCCCCCTCCGCCCCCTGAAGGGTGGACTTTTAGCCCTCCGCATTTCAGGAGATTTTTTTAATGTTTTAAAATATTGTTTTTTACTTTTTCGAACTTACTTCTTTGCTTTAAAAGACCAGGTAATGAAAAACTCAGCTACTACTTCACCGGCATCATTGGTGCCTGTTGATGTTGCAGTGTATGTTCTTGCTTCACCATCTGCAATGCAATCATCTACTATTTGTTCAAATGCTTTTCCGGCATTGCAGGTGAATGCTGTTACACCTGTTGCTTTTTTAAAATAGTTCGCTTCTAATTTAACTACCAGCATGGATACAAATGGTTTTCGGTGGTGTAACTGCATCATGGCCAGCAATCCTGTACTCATTTCTGCAGCCATTGCCAAACACGCAAAGTAGGTGGAACGAAATGGGTTTTGTGATAACCACTTGTAAGGAACAGTTACCACTGCTTTATCTGTTTGCAATGTTTTTACTTTTACTCCTGCAAAATAGGCAGCCGGTAATTTGGTAAACATGAACAGCCTGCTTTTGAATGAACTGCCCATAATGGAAATAAATTGATTTGCGTTTGGATTCATAATCTGCCCCCCAGCCCCCTTCCGACTTCCCCCCAAGGGGGAAGCCACCAGAGCACAGCCCTGACTTTTTTGAGAGCGATTTTAAATTTTATACTCTTCAATGTTGAAAAAAGAACTGAACGTACAAGTGTCGAGACGTTTGCAGTCTCGATGCCGAATGAAAACTTCGGCATGCGACGCAAGGGACGATGCCCGCCCGTACCGAACGCTTGTAACAAAAACTAAGAAATAAATACGTTCGGGCGGGCCATGAAATACAAAAGCCGGTAACAAAAAATCATTTCGTTACTTCTACAATACAAGCCACCACATCATTACCGTCACCTGTAACATCAAACCGCATAGCGCCTTTGCCTGTGTTGCTGAAACGCACGTTGCGAATAAGTGAACCCCCCAGCACACTGTTTAATCTTGCAGCATAATCACTTGCAGGATTAGCGCTTATTTGCTGATTGAGCTGATGCCAGTTCAATTCTTTTTTACTGATAACAACGGCCATTACATCACGGTTGCCAATACTGTCGGGCGTCATGCTTTTATCTTTTGGAAATAAACGCACACCGGTGATGCCGCAATAAGGTGAATATTTTGTTTTAGTGGGATCATCTGTACGTGGATAAGGAAACAACGTGTAACTGGTTCCATCTGTTTCTTTTCCGAATACATATACATAACATTCAACTGTATTCTTTACTTCCATTTTAAACTTTGTACCGGGGCGAACAGGCGCTGTGGTTTCAAAACGGTTACTACCTGCTGCACGCAAAGGAATATAATCACGTGCCACTGTTTTCTTTCCATCATACTCCACCCGCACCAAACCCACTTCACATGCAAACTGCTGTACACTTTCATTACCGGGATGCATGGGGCTCACACCATAGGCTTCACGAACATAATTTTTAAAATCGCCATAACGCACCCATGCAAAACCATTTTTGCCCCATTCCTGCCCCCAACTGTTCATTAATAAAAATGAACCTCCGTATTTTTTATCATCATAACCCACCACACACATGGCATGGCCACCAAAGCCCATCATTTGCTGATCGCCGGGCGCAGGCACCCAAAGATCCTGACCCATCATGGGCTGCATAAAACTCTGCCCCACCATCATACCAATTACTACCGGCGCCCCCTGGGCGAGATTTTCACGGATGGCATTTAAATCAATTGCATCATTCCTGTCGCCCAAACTTAAACGGTTAAACCCACGCATACGGAACTGTGCGGCTTCCTGTTGTAATTGATTATTGGGCTGACTTTTACAATCCTGATCGTTATACGGAAATTCATTATAGGGCACGCCACCTTGTTTAGTCATAAACTCCATTGCACGGATGATGTAGGAACCCTGGCAACCATCCAACCCAATTTGGTTATACATAAAGGATGGAGAGAAACGAACCTGGTCAGGATTCTTATTTGTTTTTGTTGCTTCAAGAATTGAATGTGCGGCATAAGCGCTGCCCCAGGCCACACAACTTCCCTGTGAGCCCTGATTTTGTGGTGTGGGACAAAAGCGTTGCAGATTGGCGCTCTCCGGTAATGGATTTTTGGTGGGATCGTTTGCTAACGGTTCATAAATGGCTGCTTTTTCAAATTGCTGGGGTGATAACATACCGCCTGTTGCAAGGCTCGCAATACTTGATAAATTACAACCACTCCTGTTTAACAAAAAGTATCCGATGCCCACAACTGCCAGTAGCATAATGATTTTTTTTCCGCCGCCGCCACGGAATAAACTGAATAACAAAGGTAACAAGCTGAGTAAACCTCCTCCTCCGCCGCCCCCACCACCAGGGCCAACGGGAAAATTTCCGCCGCCGCCACCGCCGGAGTTTTCGAACTGTTCCTGCTGATCCTGCGGATCATCTGTCATACGTATGGGCATAGCGTGTTGCTTTAGTTGTTTAAATGTAGGGCAAAAACAAATGTGCATCAAAAAAACCATTGGTGGAATCAGCAGAAAACGATTGCAGATGATTCAATACCTTTCGTTAAATTTTTGAAGATGCGAAAACTCATGATTCTTTGTTTGCTGATGGCTATGCAATTCAACTCCTTTTCACAAACGGACAGTGTTGCTGCTAATGTAAAAGACGTTGAAAGCATTGATGCCATTATTCAATCTTTGTATGATGTAATAAGCGGCGGTGCCGGAGAAACACGTAACTGGAACCGTATGCGAACTTTGTTTTTACCTGAAGCAAAAATGATTGCTACAGGAACCAACCCCGCCGGTGAAATTGTAAAACGGGTGATGACGGTGGAAGATTATATTGCCCGCAGCGGCCCCGTGCTTGAAAAGAATGGCTTCTTTGAAAAAGAACTGTTCAGAAAGCAGGAAGTATTTGGCCGGATTGCTCATTGTTTCAGCGCTTACGATTCAAGAAGAACACTGGCAGATAAAGCTCCTTTTATGCGTGGTATCAACAGTATTCAATTATACAACGATGGGAAAAGATGGTGGATTGTTTCTATTTTCTGGCAGAGTGAGAGTAAAGAAGTGCCATTGCCGAAGGAATATTTACCACATTAACAATGAATCAGCACATTGCACATATTGCCCTTGTTGTAAACGATTACGATGAAGCAATTTCTTTCTATTGCAACATACTCGGTTTTGAATTAAAAGAAGATACTGTATTGAGCGAAACAAAGCGATGGTTAATTGTGCAGCCAAATGGAACCGGAAGCTGTGCTTTATTGCTTGCTAAAGCTTCTAATGAAGAACAGGTTTCAAGAATTGGCAACCAAACAGGCGGAAGAGTTTTTTTATTTTTATATACGGATGATTTTTGGAGAGACTATAACAATTATACTTCCAAAGGAATTGTGTTTGTTCGTGAACCCGTGAACGAACCGTATGGAACAGTTGCTGTGTTTAAAGACTTGTATGGGAATTTGTGGGATTTGATTGAGCCGAAGAAATAACTATTGTTCTATTTGATTCTTCAATAAATCACTCCAATCATCTCTTTTACGAATGAGTTGTGCTTTTCCGTCTTTCACCAGTACTTCGGCAGGTTTAAATCTTGAATTGTAATTACTGCTCATTTCAAAACCATAAGCGCCGGCATTATGAAATAATAAGTAATCGCCTTCCCTTACCTCATTTAATAAACGGTCTGTTGCAAACGTATCGGTTTCGCAGATATAACCGGTAATCATGTATTGTTTTTCCTTGCCTTCAGGATTGGAAATATTCGTGATGTGATGATAGGCATCATACATCATGGGCCTGATCAAATGATTCAAACCACTGTTTACTCCTGCAATGACAATTCCGTTATTCGCTTTTACAACATTCACCTGCGTTAATAAATAACCGGCTTCACACACCAGGAATTTTCCGGGCTCAAACCACACTTGTAATTTTTTATTACTTGCGGCGGGGTGTTCGTCAAACGATTTCTTTAAGCCTTTCGCAATAGCTGCCACATCAATTTCTTTTTCAGTTGGTTGATAAGGCACTTTAAACCCGCCGCCTAAATCCAAAACTTTCAGCTCCGGAAAATAGGCCATCAGTTCAAACAGTACTTCAATACCTTTTATAAACACATCCACATCTTTTATTTCACTTCCGGTATGCAAATGCAATGTTTGGATATGAATATTGTTTTCTTCAACAATGCGTTTCAATTCATCCAACTGCTCAACCGGAATACCGAATTTGCTCTTACTGTGCCCGGTTGAAATTTTTAAATTTCCGCCTGCCATAATGTTTGGACGCACACGGATGCCAACAGGATAACCATGCCCGTACTTCTTACCAAACTTTTCCAAATTGCTTAAACTGTCAATGTTCACATTCACACCATAGTTAACTGCTTCTTCAATTTCACTGAAAGCAATTCCATTGCTGGTGTATAAAATGTTTTGCGGCTCAAAGCCTGCATGTAACGCCAGTTTTACTTCATTAATACTGCTGCAATCAATATTGCATCCAATACTTTTGATGTAACGGAGAATGTTAATGTTGGTGAGCGCCTTGCAGGCGTAAAATATTTTTGTATCGGGGATAGAAAAAGCATTCATTAATTTTTGATACTGCGTTTTTATTTTCTCCGCATGATAAATATAAACGGGCGTTCCAAATTCTTTGGCTATCTGTAAAAATTGTTCGTTGGATAATGTGGGCTTCATTGAATGCGAATATACGTTTGGAGTTGCAAACAAGTGTTGGGTTTGAAGAGCAGTTTTGAAATAACGTAAGGTTGTGGTGTCAGGACATCGCAGATGTCAGACACCTTTGAGGAGTGTTTTAATTTTTTTATTGAAGTGATATATTTTAGAAGGTGTCTGACGACTAGGGTCGTGCTGACACCACACTCCGCATTTTTTAAATTCAATTTGCAGTTATTTACTGACTAACGCCGTCAGACGGGGGCGTCAGACGGCTGTACTAAAACTTCTTCAACAGCAAACGCCAGTCATAAGGCCTGAACTTGAGTTTTACTTTTTTACCAGCAGGAACCATGCTGTGCTTTAGCAGTAATTTTTTGAGGCCCTTCTTTCCGCCAAAATCACCACGAAACCAACTGAAGATTTTGCTAACTGAAACTTGATTAGCTGCTTCATCAAACCCCGCATCATTTTTAATAAATGATTTTTCTGCAAGATTCAACTGCTCTTCTAATTTTTCATCATCATAAAATGCAATGGGCGGGCAACTTTTTGCACCGCAGTTCAATGCAAAATGAATACGGTAATCTTTTTTACTCAGCCGCAACTGTTTTTCCAGTGATGAAGGAAATAACAGTTTGATATAGCCCAGCCCCGGCTTCCATTCACTCCGGCGGATGATATGATGTTCAATAAAATCCAAACTCAATTTCATTCCTGCAATTCCAATGCTTCTGCTTTTAAAAAACCGGTTGCGGTGTTTATAGGCGCCAGGATTTTTTTGCAGCAATACCTGTGTGTATGCATTGTAAATATTCAGCCAAAATGCTTTTGCTTTGGCATCTGTATTTAATGCTGCTGTTAATTCATCAAATGAAATGTTTTGGAAATAAGCAAGCAAACTATCAGCAGGCTCACCTGTTTTTACGGCCAGCAATAATTACTGCGAAGCTTTCACAGGCTGTAGTTTTGTTTGCGCCTGCATGGAGAATAACTGAACTGAAAAAACGAACAGAAGATATAAACGCATTAAGGCTGTTGTTCATCCGCTTCAGTTGATGCATTGTTTTCATCAGCATCAATAGGTGCATCTTCTTCACCGGCTTCTTCTGTTGAAGTAAGTTCAGCTTCTGCCGCACCATCATTTATGGTTTCAGTTTCTTCAACAGCAGAATTGATTTCTGTTTCAGCAATTGATTCCTGCTGCACCAAACTGCCATCTTCCTTCACCACCAGTGTTTCAGTAACAGTATCATCATCTTCACCCGGCACATGCAGCTCATCGCTTTGTACACCGGTTGGGTTTACCAGTTCCTGTGAAATAATTTCTTTAATGCGTGGCAAATCATCAGTAGAGTTAATGCCAAAATAATCCATGAAAGTTCTGGAGGTGGCATATACCAATGGCTGGCCCGGCATTTTTTCATTGCGGCCCGTAATCACCACCAATTCCTTTTCCAACAATTTTTGAACGGTGTAATCACAATTCACACCACGTATGCTTTCAATTTCGCCTTTGGTAATGGGTTGTTTGTAGGCAATAATAGCCAGTGTTTCCAAAGTAGCTGTGCTCAATCGTTTTAAAAACTTATCGCCATTAATTTGGGCAACAGTTTTATAATAATCCCTCTTGGTGAGGAACTGCCAGCCGCCACCTGTTTCTCTTACTTCAAACGGATAAAATTCGCTTGCATATTTTTCACGGATGGCTTCAATAGCCGCTTCTGTTTGATCAAGGCTTGCACGGTCTTCAATAAAACCCAATGCATTGTTCACCATATCCGTTAATTCTAAAGTTGTAAGCGGACGGTCAGCCGCAAAAATCAATGCTTCAATATGTGGTATGATGATGCTTAGTTCCATTGTTGTTGTAACGTTTAAAAGTTGCAAAGTTTAAAGGTTCAAAAGGTTTGTCTTTTCATGAATCTTTCAACCATTAAACCATTAAACGGGTTTAACCATTTAACGCTGCTGCGCCACTTACGATTTCTGTTAACTCAGTTGTAATAGCTGCCTGGCGTGCACGGTTGTAACTGATTTTGAGTGAACGTAACAGTTCCTGTGCATTATCCGTTGCTTTATCCATTGCTGTCATACGGGCGCCGTGCTCACTGGCATTGGCATCCAGCACCGCTTTGTATAATTGGGTGTTTAAAATTTTTGGCATCAGCTCAGCAATTAAAACTTCTTTGCCGGGTTCAAAAATAAAATCAGCTTTTGTTTTTGACGCATTTGCAGCAGGCTGCACTTTAGGAATGGGCAAAAATCGTTCAGCTTTAAAAAATTGTGTGGCTGCATTTTTAAATTGACTGTACACCAGTTCCACCACATCAAACTCCCCTTTTTCAAATGCTTCCATGGCGGCAGCGCTTGCTTTTTGTACATTCTCAAATGTGAGATTCAAAAAAGTATCCTTATACGTATCGTTGGTTTTATAACCATAACGCTGCATTCCTTCTGAGCCTTTTTTACCAATGCCCCACACCATTACATTGCCCTTGCGGTTTTGCTCTGGATAATTATCAGTAATGGTTTGTTTGGCCAGCTTCACCAGGTTGGCATTGTAACCACCGCACAATCCACGGTCGCTGGTAACTAAAATTACCAGCGCTTTATTTACCGGACGTTCGGCAGCCAGTTTCATGCTCACATCACCATCGCTGCTGCTCACAATATTGCTCAGCATTTCCTGCAGCTTTTGGGCATAGGGTCGCATTTGAATAATGGCATCCTGTGCTTTACGCAGTTTGGCAGCGCTCACCATTTTCATGGCCTTGGTAATTTGCTGGGTGCTCTGTACACTCTTAATTCGGTTCCTTACTTCTTTTAATTGACCGGGCATAACGTAATTTGAAGGTTGTTGAAGATTGGATTTGCATCCATTTTTCAGGCGGCAAAGGTAAAGGAAAGCAGATGAAAAAGATGAGCCGGAATTGAAATTGTGGAAAAGGCTTTGGGGCCGTGGGCGGCATCGTTCTCCTCATCAATTTCGGCGCTATCCGCTCCAACTTCCCTCCCTGCGGTCGGTCGTAACCGCTTCTATCGCCCGGCCATTGGGCAGTGGGAATACTATGGAGCAACGTTTAAAAACACTAACAAAAGGCTACCCTTTTGAATTTCAAAATAAAACGACTATGATACAAAATTTTTACAGCTCTATTATAAATGCTCATCCTCTGTTTAAAAGCTGCTTTTTATAAACTGTGTGCACTTGTTTAAAAATAATTTCATCATCATCGTTTGTTGCTGATTTTTTTTTTGACTGCGTTATTCTGCCATTTACATGCCGGCTGTTTTATCATAATAATTCATGTTCTGTAAAAACTGCTTTCTTTATTCTTCAAAAAAAAATGACTTGCAGTTTGCTCACAAACTGATTTTTTGCCGCAAAAAAACCTACCTTCATCTCTCCGTTTGTTTGCACATGTAAAAGACCTGACATTTTAAAACCACCACGACTTTTTTATTTTTTCACTTTAACTCAAAAATGTTTATGAGGAAAATTTTTGCATTGATTGTATTCATTGCTATAGGCTTTGTTAGCCAGGCACAAAAGAAAATTTCTGGAAGAGTTGTTGAAGCAACTACCAACACGCCACTTGAAGGAGCAACCATTAAGGCTAAAGGCCACTCCGCTGCTACCCAAACAGATGTATCCGGCACGTTTACATTGTCGGCTCCGGATAATGTTACAGTACTTATAATCTCCTATGCAGGTTTTGAAACAAAAGAAGTTGCAGTAACAGCAGGCAATCTTGAAATTGTACTGGAAAGAAAGGCATCGCTGGATGAAGTAGTTGTTGTAGGCAGCCGCAATTTAAGCAGAACAAGGGTGCAAACACCTGCACCGGTTGACATTATTCCTATTTCTCAATTTATCAACCAGGTAGGCCAGGTTGATTTAAATCAATTGCTTACTTATGTGGCTCCGTCTTTCCAGAGCTCACGCCAAACCATTGCTGACGGTACTGATCATATTGACCCGGCACAACTGCGTGGTTTGGGAAGCGACCAGGTGCTGGTACTGATAAATGGCAAACGCCGGCATCAAAGTGCTCTTGTAAACGTAAACGGAACAGTAAACCGTGGCCAGGTTGGAACAGACCTGGGGGCTATTCCTGCCAGCGCCATTGAAAGAGTAGAAGTGCTGAGAGATGGTGCTGCGGCACAATATGGCAGCGATGCTATTGCAGGTGTTATTAATATTGTATTGAAGAAAACCACAACAGGGTTTTCCGGCAACATTTCTTACGGAACCAATGTGAGTTCCTATCCTAAAAACTGGGCGCTCAATAAACTCACAGGAAAAAATCCCGATGAAAAAACTTCAGTGGTTGATGGCGCTAATTTTCAGGCAGCTTTAAATTATGGTTTGTCGTTAAATAAAAAAGGATTTTTAAATATTAATGCTGAATTTATTCGCCGTGGTGAAAGTAACCGCACGGGTACTTATACAGGCCAAATTTATCCTTCAGTAGGAGGTGTTGTAAAAGATGATAGTATTATGGCTGCCCGTGGTACCAACCGCAATACATTTGATATGCGGATAGGTAATTCACAAATTACAGGGGGTTCTGTTTTTGTAAACTCCCAGTATGAATTAGGCGCAGGCTGGAAGTTAAATGCCTTTGGCGGCTTTAGCAAAAAAGGTGGTGAAGCTGCCGGCTTTTATCGTTATCCAAATTCCATTTTCTCAGGAGCTGGTTCACTTTACAGAGCGCAAGCCCTTAGTTTATACCCCGAAGGATTTTTACCACTCATCAACTCCAATATTAAAGATTATTCAGTGTCCGTTGGCGTATCGGGCAAACTGGGTAAATGGGATGCATCGTTCAGCAATACCTTTGGCTTAAACGATTTTGGATACAGGGTTACCAACTCCATTAACTATTCACAATTTGCCGTTAACCCCAACCCCCAAACAGAGTTTAACGCAGGCGCTATCCGCTTCCTTCAAAATACCATTAATGCAGATATTACCCGTAAGTTCAATTGGATGCAGGGTTTAAATATTGCTTATGGTTATGAATTCCGGGTTGACCAATACAGCCAAAGAGCGGGCGAAGAAGCTTCTTACAGAAACTATAACACAGCGGCAGGAGCAGCCGCTGGTTCGCAGGTGTTTGCAGGTTTTACGCCCCCCTATGCAGGCAACTTTAGCAGAAACAGCTTTTCATTGTATACAGATGTTGAGCTGGATGTAACCAGGAGCTTTTTAGCAGCAGGTGCTTTACGTTTTGAGAACTACAGCGATTTTGGAAGCACTTTAAACTACAAACTGGCTTCCCGCCTCAATATTGTAAAAGGGCTTACAGCAAGGGCTGCTATGTCAACCGGTTTTCGTGCACCAAGTATGCAGCAACGGTTTTATGCAAAAACAAATACATTATTTGTATCTACCCCATCCGGTTTGCAGCCTGTAGAAAGCGGAACTTTTCCTAATGGAAGCAGGCCTGCACAAATTTTGGGCATACCGGAATTAAAACAGGAAACATCAAGAAACTACAGCGCTGGTTTTACTGCCAACCCTGTAAAAGGGCTTGAAATTACCCTTGATGGTTATATCATCAACATTAAAAACCGTATTGTACTTACCAATAATTTTACAGGTGGTACAAACCCCACCCTTACTCAATTGTTAAGCGATGCAGGTGCCAGCCAGGCCAACTTCTTTACCAATGCTATTGATACAAAGAGCAAGGGTGTTGAAGCAGTTGTGAATTATAACTTTAGCATAGCCCGTAAACATAAAATAAGGATTACAGGTGCTTATACCTATATTGATAATAAAGTGGTGAAGGATGCTAATGGCAACCCCATTATTAAAGCCAGTACCACATTGGTTAACAGCGGCCAGCTCGGCAACTATTTTAACAGGGAAGATCAAAGCCGTATTGAAGTGGCCAACCCACGCTCAAAAGGAAGCTTTATGATTAATTATAATTATAACAAATTGGGCGTTATGCTCCGTTTTGCTTCATTTGGAAGGGTTACTTATTTAGACCCCACATTAAATGTAAGCAACCCGGCTTCATGGCCTGTTAATGCCTTTACAGGCCAAAGAGAAACATTAGATCAAACTTTCTCTGCCAAAGTAGTTACTGATCTTTCTTTTAGTTATACAATTGGTAAAACCTATATTGTTACTGTGGGTGCAAATAATTTATTTGATGTGTATCAGGATATTCACACGCACTCCAATAACATGTCTGCCGGAAGATTTATTTACAGCCGCCGTGTACAGCAAATGGGCTTTAACGGGCGTTATTTATTTGCAAGAATTGCATTTAACCTGGGTAGATAAGAACTTAAATTCCGAAACAAAAAGAGGCTGTCTTAAAAGTTAGGGCAGCCTCTTTTTATTGAACTGGATGGAGTGGGATTTCATTTATGCTAATGCGAAGCATTTTTTCCCCTGCAAACTCTGCTTTTCAGTGTGCAAAAAAATCTCACGCACAGGGAAGGAGAACGCAGAGCAAATGACAATTTCATTGTCCTTTAGAATAAAGTCTTATTTAAATGTCCAAATGGTTTTACTTTTTATACTTTTTGGAAGGATTTTGCCAGCGGTTAAAAACCCGGAACACCACCACTTCTTTTTTAAAAGCATAATACTTATAAACAATAACGTAAGGAAAAACTTTTACAGGCGTTTCCCTAAACCCATTTTTCCGAACAGGGTAGCGCTGGGGGAACCCGTTCAATAAGAAAGAATTTTTTGAGAATGATGGAAGCAAACCGCTCTCCCAAACCTTTTGATGTTAATTCATAACGAAGAACAGCTTCTTCAAATTCTATTTGGGCATCATCTTCTATCCGGAAAACGACAGCCATGTTACTTTAAGTTTTCTACTATTTTTTTTACCCGCCCGGCAGATTGCTTTAATGTTAAAGAACCCGACTCACTATTGATATAAGCGGTTTCCCTGCGTCTCAGTTCCTTTACAAATGCTTCATCATTCCAGTGATCAGAAACTTCATCTATCTCATCTTCCACCATCAAAAAAATTGCTCTCAGCTTTTTTTCATCGGCACTGTCAATATACTTATGGAGTTTTTTGCGGATGGTATTGGCTGACATAAAATGTGTTTCATCAAAATTAAACTTTCAGCAGCCAATAAACAAACAGAATCATTTCAAAAGAGCAGCAATAAAAAATCCCTGCTGAAAATTACGGAGGTTGTTTATCTTATTTCAGCAGGGATATCAGTAAAAAACATTGATCAATTATTCATCATCATTCCACCTCTTCTGAAATTATTCTGCTGCGGCTGCTGGCCTTTAAAACGGTTGAGCCTGTAAACAAAGCCCACCATAAAATATTGCGCCAGGCGGTTCACCCTTGAATCAGTAATAAAGTTGGCGCTCACATTACGGCTCACGTTAATGTTTTGATTGAAAATATCAAATGCCTGTAAGCGGAACGTAACATTTTTCTTTTTAAACAATTCTTTTTCTAATGAGCCATTAAGCAAAGCAATATTTCGTGTAACGCCGGCTGCCAGTCCCTGGTTGAGTGTATAATCAAACTCCCAGCGCATAATCCATCCTTTGGGAATATCAATACGTACATCATTGCTGAAGGTCCAGGTAGTTTGATTTAAGTTCTGTGCAGGGTTTTGGCTGAACTCTGCTTTGTTGAGATTATATCTTGCTCCTGCACTCAGTTCCAGCCACTCTTTGGCATTGTAGGTAAATTCAAAACCCTGCATGATTAACCAGTTTGTACTCTTTCCCTCTATATTTTGCAGAAGTACAGGGCTGTTTGTATAATTTGCCGTACCATTAAGTGACAAAACATATTTCCTGTTTTTCCAGGGCTTACTGTATGTGTAGAATAAATTGGCGTTGTAAAAACCGTTTACATTTTCAGGTTTTGTACGTTGCCCAAATGGTATTGAAACAGTATTGTTAACAATCATATCCCTGATTGTTGTTAGTGCAAGATTTGTAAAAAATACAGTTCCCTTGCTGAAATTAAAATTATTGTAATTGAAGTTGAGTGTATGATTCACAGATGGTTTGAGGTTGGGATTACCTTCAGTTTGGAACTGCCGGTTTGAACTGTCAAGTACTGGCTGTAATTGCGAAATAGAAGGCTGTTGGGCGCTTCCGTTATAACTGAAGCTGAACGATTTGGTGCGGCTGAAATTATACGTAAGCCTTGCTACGGGAAACCAGTTAAAATTAGTTACAGGTTTCAATATAGTATCTTTTGTAACATTATACCCTCTAAGTGTTACCGGTTGTAACAACACTCCTATTGAATAATTGTATTTTTTCCTGATGGTGCGGATGGTAGCTCCAAAACGATTAAAATTAAAATTGTTTTCAAACGCATTACTTAATGGATCCAGAAAATTAAACTGCCCTGTATTAAAATCTTTTTGAAATGTTTTACGATTGTTGGAGGTAAAATTGTGGTTGAAATTATAACTCAGATCCAGTAACCGTTCTTTTGAAATCGGCTCTGAATATACAATTCTTGAATTGATATTAAAGCCCCTGTTATCCTGTGTAATTTGTTGCAATGTATTTTGAGCCGCTAATGCTGTGCCGTTAAAAAAAGGTTGGATTATGTTGAATCTCGATTGATCCTGATCCGTTTCTGACCAGCCTATGTCTGTATTAATGCTCAAATTTCTTCCTCTGCGTTTAAAACGATGGTTGTACAAAACGTTTGTACGCATACTGGGTCGTTTAGAAATGGTGGTGTCTGTGTTACCGCCACCCGAAATTTGAGTTTTGCCAGAATTAAAGATATCTAATGTATTGCCAAGTGTATTGTTGGTATTTTGAACTGAAAAATTCGGACTTATTTTTAAATAATTAAAACTGTCAATCCATAATTCCAGATTGGCGAAGGCACGATGTGTGCCCTGACGGTTTACACTTGTTTGATTGGTGATGAAATCAGAATTATTAAGCACATTGAACTGCGATTGAAATTGTTCCAAAGCTGTGCTCCTGTTGGTGTACGTATAACTTCCGTAAAACGAATTTCGTTTACCAAAATCGCTGCGGTAATTAGTACCTATTGAATTGGTGCGTGTAATACCGTCCTGGTTTTGTCCATTGTTATTATTACCACCGCCACCAGCTCCAATCAATACCTGCATACCACCGGGCCGGCCGCCGCCGCCACCCTGACCACCGCCGCCGCCAAAATTTCCGCCGCCAAAACCGCTTAAATCACCACCACCAAATGATGATTGATTGATGTTGTTTGAATTGCCGATGATGGATAACTGCTTTTTATTATTAAAGTAGTTAAGATTAATACCACCAAGATAACGATCATTGGTTCCGGCACTTCCCTGCACACGGCCAAACACACCTTTGTTTTTATCTTTTTTGAGTTGAAGATTGATGACTTTCTCCGGTTCACCATCACGCACACCGCTGATGGCTGCCTGGTCGCCATAATCATCCACCACCTGCACTTTATCAACCATATCAGCAGGTATTTCTTTGGTAGCCGTTTTAGGATCGCCTGTAAAAAAATCTTTGCCGTTTACTTTAATACGTGTAACCTGTTTGCCCTGAGCGGTTACATTTCCATTTCTATCCACCTGCACGCCGGGAAGTTTTTTCAACAGATCTTCTGTAGTAGCATTCGGTTTGGTTTTAAATTGACTGGCATTGTACTCCACCGTATCTTCTTTAATTACAACAGCGGGCGCTTCAATTACAATTTCACCAAGCGATTTATAATCGGCGCTCAGCGCCAAATCGCCCAAATCAATAAATGTCACGCCATTGCTGGGCTTAGCAAATTCTTTCACCATGGGCTTGTAACCGCTGTAAGTAATAATTAAGAAGTAGCCTGAGGCCGGGACTGTTTGAAACTGAAATTCCCCACTGCTATTGGTGGATGTTCTGAGTGTATCTTTTAGAGCAGCTTTTTGTATGAGCTTAACAGTGGCTTTGTCCAAACCTTTATCGCCGGTTGAGTCTGTTACCCGGCCGGTTACGCCTTTGGGTTGGGCAAAAGCAACAGCGGTGAGGAGCAAAAAGAAAGTTGTAGTGTAAATCAATTTCGTCATGTGTGTGGATTTATTACGCTATTACGAAAACATTCGTTAATCAAAAGTATTTTCTTTTCTTAACAAATTGACGCAGAAAACACTGAAAGATTGCCGAAGGTTTGCATGGATATATAAATGGCAAATCTATTGTTTTAGCGGCGGGTATTTGCAAGTGCAGGTGGGTAAATAAGAAATACAGAGCTAAGAGTAGCTAAGAGGTGAAGGAGTAAAGGAGGGGTTGTGGAGGAAACCACAGATGCCATTGTAACAGAACGATGAAAGGATTGCGACGCAACACCGATGCCCGCCCGTACCGAAGCCCGTAAGAAAAAATTAAAATGAATTGTACGTTCGGGCGGGCCATAAAAAACTACAGCCGGTATTCCAAATATGGCTGTTTAAGCTCTGCATGAAAGCATTAACTTTGTGCCCCTGTCAAAATGGCTACAAAAAAATTGTTGCACTGTATTTGAAAGGAAAAAACTTTATCTAAAAAACAACCGCATATAAACTCATTTTATGTTAGGATTCATTTCAAAGCTTTTTGGTGGAAGTAAAAGTGAAAAAGACGTACAGAAGCTGAGCCCCATTGTTGAAAAAATCAATCAATACTTTCAGCAGTATCAAAATTTAAGTAATGATGAACTGCGTGGTAAAACACCGGAGTTCCGTGCCCGCATTAAACAACATTTGAGCGCCATTGATGCAGAAATTGCAGAAATGAACAGCCGTGCTGAAGCCCTGCCTGTGGAGCAGATTAATGAGCGTGATGAAATTTACCAGGCCATTGATAAAAAACGCAAAGAGCGTGACCAGCAGATTGAAGAAATTCTCAACGAAATACATCCTGAAGCGTTTGCTGTGGTGAAAGAAGCAGCCCGCCGTTTTACCAATAATGCAGAACTGGAAGCTACTGCCACACAACTCGACCGTGATTTGGTGGTGAAGCGCCCCCACATGCGTGTTGAAGGCGATAAAGTTTTTTATAAAAAATCATGGATGGCCGGCGGCAGTGAAGTTACCTGGAACATGGTGCATTATGATGTGCAGTTGATTGGTGGTACGGTATTGCACCAGGGAAAAATTGCTGAAATGGCAACAGGTGAAGGTAAAACGCTTGTATCTACATTGCCGGCTTATTTGAATGCATTGCCGGGTGAAGGTGTGCATCTTGTAACCGTGAATGATTACTTAGCACGCCGTGACAGTGAATGGAACGGAACCTTATTTGAATTTTTAGGATTAACTGTTGATTGCATTGATAAACATCAGCCCAACAGTGATGACCGCCGCAAAGCTTATTTTGCTGATATTGTTTACGGAACCAATAATGAATTTGGTTTTGATTACCTCCGTGATAACATGGTGGTGAATGCTGCCGAAAAAGTGCAACGCAAATTGCATTTTGCCATGGTGGATGAGGTGGATAGTATTTTAATTGATGAAGCACGTACGCCTTTGATTATTGCCGGCCCTGTGAGTACCGGTAATAATGAACAGCAATTCTTTACCATTAAGCCCCGTATTGAAAAACTGGTTGAAGTACAAAAACGTTTGGTACAGCAGTTTTTGAATGAAGCCAAAAAATCAATTGCTGAAGGTGATGATGACCCCAAGACGGGCGGACTTGCATTGATGCGTGCATGGAGAGGTTTGCCCAAGTATGGTCCGTTGATTAAATATTTAAGTGAGCCGGGTATTAAAGTAAAATTGCAGAAAGCAGAAAATTATTATCTGGCTGATCAGCAAAAAGAAATGCCGAAGGTGGATGAAGGTTTGCTGTTTCATATTGATGAAAAAAGCAACTCGGTTGATTTAACCGATAAAGGGCTGGGCATGATTACCAGAGACAATGAAGACCCCAACTTCTTTGTGTTGCCCGATATCAGCACTTCGCTTGCTGCCATTGACAGAAGTGAGGAACCTGCTGAACAAAAATTACAAAAGAAAGAAGGCTTTTTAAATGAATATTCTGCCAAGGCTGACCGTATTCATACCGTGCTGCAATTACTAAAAGCATATACTTTGTTTGATAAAGACATTGAGTATGTGGTGCTTGATGGACAGGTGAAGATTGTGGATGAACAAACAGGCCGTATCCTTGATGGCCGCCGTTACAGTGATGGTTTACACCAGGCGATTGAAGCAAAAGAAAATGTACATATTGAAGCAGCTACGCAAACTTATGCCACCATCACACTTCAAAACTATTTCCGTATGTATCACAAGCTTTGTGGTATGACGGGTACTGCTGAAACGGAAGCAGGTGAGTTTTGGGATATTTATAAATTAGATGTGGTGAAAGTTCCTACGAACCTTGATATGATTCGTAAAGATGAACAGGATTTGGTATTTAAAACCAAGCGTGAAAAATACAAAGCTGTTATTGAAGAAATTGAAGCGCTGCGTGGAAAAGGAAGACCGGTACTTGTTGGTACCACCTCTGTTGAAGTGAGTGAATTGCTGGGCAAGATGCTGCAGCAGAAAAAAATTCCGCATAATGTATTGAATGCAAAGCAACATGCAAAAGAAGCACAGGTAGTTGCGGAAGCAGGTTTAACCAGCGCTGTTACTATTGCTACCAACATGGCCGGTCGTGGTACTGATATTAAACTGGGAGCAGGTGTAAAAGATGCAGGAGGTTTGGCTATTCTTGGTACAGAGCGGCATGATAGTCGCCGTGTGGACAGACAGTTGCGTGGCCGTGCAGGAAGACAGGGCGACCCGGGTTCATCTCAGTTCTATGTTTCATTAGAAGATGATTTGATGCGTATGTTCGGCAGTGACCGTATTGCAGGTATGATGGATAAGCTGGGTTATAAAGAAGGTGAAGTGATTCAGCACAGCATGATTACCAAATCTATTGAGCGTGCACAAAAGAAAGTGGAAGAAAACAACTTCGGCATCCGTAAGCGTTTATTGGAATATGATGATGTAATGAACAAACAGCGTGGCGCCGTTTATACAAGAAGAAATCATGCATTGAGTGGTGAACGGTTGGCGCTGGATATTGACAACTCTTTTTATTCTGTGGCTGAAGGTTTGATTAACTCCTTCCAGGAAACAGGCGACCATGAAGGTTTTGTAATGGCCTGCATCATCAACTTTGGAATTGAAACAAAAATTACTGCTGAAGAGCTGAGCAAAGGCAATACAGTTGAATTAACGAATCAATTGTATAATGAAGCAAAAACTTCTTACCTGCGCAAGTGTGAACTGCTTCGCAAAGAAGCCATGCCGGTGTTTAAAAATATCCGCAGCACACAAGGCAGTCAAATTGAAAATGTATTTGTTCCGTTTAGTGATGGCAAGCGTGGATTGCAGGCATTGACTCCTTTACAAAAAACATTAGATACAGAAGGCGCTGAACTGGTAAGCTCATTGGAACGTACCGCTACATTAGCATTTATTGATGAAGCTTGGAAAGACCATCTGCGTGCGATGGATGATTTGCGTACTTCTGTACAAAACGCAACCTATGAGCAGAAAGACCCATTGGTGATTTATAAAGTGGAAGCGTTTACGTTGTTTGACCAGTTGAATAATGAAATCAATAAGAATATTGTTTCCTTCCTCTGCCATGCAGGATTGCCGGTAGAGCAGCAGGGCAACGGACAGATTCGTGAAGGCCGCCAGCAGAAAACAGATATGAGCAAACTGCGTCAAAAGAAAGATGAATTGGTGGCAGCCGGTGGCAATGAATTAATGGAAACACCTGATTACTATGACCCATCTGAAAATGTAAAACAGGAACCCATAATTGCAGGTCCAAAGATTGGAAGAAATGACCCATGCCCTTGTGGTAGTGGTAAGAAGTATAAGCAGTGTCATGGAAAGGATGCGTAGTTGACTAGTGTTTGCTTGAAGCATTTAAATAAAGTTGTTTATAGATATAAATCCCGCTGCGGCGGGATTTATCTTTTACGTTAGTTGGACAAATTCGGAATCCAATTCCGAATTTGTCCAAACTTTACAACACTTCCACATCATTCCACGGATGTACTTTTAGCCCTGAACTCCTCGCCTGTGTTTCTTTACCGCCGTATATTAAAAACAATTTTGTTTTCTTTTTTTCAACACCGGCATAGTATTGCAGCCCTTTGAAATAATCCATGCTGATGGTTTCACCGGCTTTTATTTCATATGCATTGATAGTTGTACTGCCTTCTGCCAGCAAATCCACTTCATTGCCTGTTTTATCACGCCAGTAAAAAAGATTGTCCTGCATACCGCTGTTCATACGCTTCTTCAATGCTTCCATCACCAGCAGGTTTTCAAACAAATGACCTTTAAATGGATGATTCATTAACTGTTTTGCATTTTCAATACCAGCCAATGAACAGGCCAGACCCGTATCCACAAAATACAGTTTGGGCGATTTAATGAGCCGCTTGTTATAATTGTTATGATAAGGCCGCAGCAAATAAATTACAAAGCTTGCCTGCAATACAGCCATCCAGTGTGTTGCTGTTTTTTGGTCCACACCGCAATCATTGGCCAATGAGTTTAAATTCAAAACGGAGCCCGCACGTCCTGCACACAAACGGATGAACTTTAAAAACAGAGAAACATTGGAAATATTTTTGAGCAGCCGCACATCTCTTTCCACATACGTGCTGATGTAGTTGCTGTACCAGTCAGCAGGATTTACTTTCCTGGCAATGATTTCAGGGTAGCCGCCAGTAAGAATCGCCTGCAGATAATTTGTTTTTAATTTACCTGCTTCTTTTAATTCAGCAATGCTCAATGGCATCAGTTGCAAATAACCAACCCTGCCTGCCAGTGTTTGCGTAATATTTTGCTGCAATAAAAAATTGTTACTGCCTGTAAGAATAAACAAACCTTTCTTCTTTGTTTCATCCAGTATCTGCTGCAGATAAGAAAACAAATGCGGTGCACGCTGCACTTCATCCAGGATAGCGCCGTTTTTATATTGTGCCAGAAAACCACGTGGGTCGGCTTTGGCAAACTCCAGCACATCAGGATTTTCCATTGATACATAGGGTTTGGCCGGAAACACCAAACGGCACAAAGTGGTTTTGCCGCTTTGTCTCGGCCCAATCACCGCCACACTTCTGAAACTGCGGCCCAGCTTCTTTAATCTTGCTTCTGCACTACGTTTTATCATGAATTAAAGATAGGGCAATTTTGGACAAATTCGGAATTCAATTCCGAATTTGTCCAAAATAAAAATTATAATTCAATGATTTACAGTTACTTAATTTTTTATACGTTTTAATTTTTTATGATGCATAGCGCAGGCCTGTACAGGCAGTAAAGCTGAATTGATGAAACAACAGATTATACCAATTTTGAATATAACATAGCCCAATAAAATAAGCGTTCCACTTTTGAAACGTATAATACCGCAAAAAAGCAAACTATAGACTAAATAATAATTGTAAGCGGTATTATCAGTAAGTTTGCTACCCACAATATCAATCAATGATTGCTGAAACATCAACCATAAAAATTCCCAACTTCTCTCTTTCACCGAGAGTGGACCAGGTGGGTATTGAAGAACGTGCAGCACGGTTTACCAAACGCAGCATTAAGAAAGAATCCAAACTCAACGGATTATTGCTGGCGCTCAACATGATTGACCTTACCACATTGGAGGGAAAAGACACCGATGGAAAAGTAAAACAACTCTGTTACAAAGCACAGCATTTGCATGATGCCTACCCCGGCCTGCCAACTGTTGCTGCAGTATGTGTTTATCCCAGCATGGTGAAAGTAGCCAAACAGGCATTGGGTAACTCCGGTATTAAAGTGGCGAGTGTGGCAACGGCATTCCCCAGCGGACAATCAACAAGAGATGTAAAAATCAGAGATACAAAATATGCCGTGGCCAATGGCGCTGATGAAGTGGATATGGTTATCAGCAGGGGTAAATTTTTAATGGGCGAATACAATTTTGTGTTTGATGAAATTGCAGCCGTGAAAGAAGCATGCGGTTCGGCACGATTGAAAGTGATTTTAGAAACAGGTGAACTCGGCTCTTATGATAAAGTGCGGAGAGCCAGTGATATTGCGATGTATGCCGGTGCCAATTTTATTAAAACATCTACGGGTAAAATTTCACCGGCTGCTACATTGCCTGTAACACTGGTCATGCTGGAAGCCATTCGTGATTTTTATTATGAAACGGGAAAGATGATTGCCATGAAGCCTGCAGGCGGTATTTCCAAATCAAAACTGGCTTTGCATTATTTGGTGATGCTTAAAGAAACGTTGGGTGATGCATGGATGAATAATGAATGGTTCCGTTTTGGCGCCAGCAGTTTGGCAAATGATTTATTGATGCAGATTGTGAAAGAGAAGACGGGTGTGTATCAATCAAAAGATTATTTTTCGATAGATTAAGCGGCCCCCTTCCGACTTCCCCCCAAGGGGGAAGCCACCATTACACAGCCCTCGCTTTTTAGAGAGCTAAATAAATTGCAGAGTGGTTGAAATGTGATGATAAAAGAACAAAAGATGAAATGCTTAATTAAACTGATAAATTAAGAAATAAAAGTCCGGCCTCCCTCTTCCTTTGGAGAGGGAACGAGGGTGAGGCTTAAAACATAAATTCATGGCTACAAGAACCAAAGCAAAGAATAACACACTCAAACTCAAATTTGATTCGGGATGGAGCTATGCACCTGCGCCTGAAAGCAGGAGTATTGCATCTATTAAAGAACGTTATGAATTATTTATCAATGGTGCGTTTGTAAAACCATCATCCAAAAAATATTTCAAAACCATCAATCCTGCCAATGAAGAAGTGCTGAGCGAAGTTGCTGAAGCCAATGCAGCGGATGTGGACAAAGCAGTGAAAGCGGCACGCACTGCTTATGATAAAATGTGGAAGAAAATGCCGGGCAAGGAACGTGCAAAATATATTTACCGTATTGCACGCATGATGCAGGAACGGGCACGTGAGTTTGCAGTGATTGAAAGTTTGGATGGCGGCAAACCCATTCGTGAAAGCCGTGATTTTGATGTGCCCACTGCTGCCAATCATTTCTTTTACTACGCAGGCTGGGCTGACAAACTGGAATATGCATTTCCTAACAGGCAGGCACAGCCGCTTGGAGTTGCCGGGCAAATCATTCCCTGGAATTTTCCGTTGCTGATGGCTGCATGGAAAATTGCACCGGCGTTGGCAACAGGAAATACTGTTGTATTAAAGCCAGCAGAGACAACTCCGCTCACTGCATTAAAGCTTGCAGAAATTATTCAGGAAGCTGATTTGCCGCCGGGTGTTGTAAACATCATTACGGGTGCAGGTGCAACAGGTGCGGCATTGGTGAATCATCCCGGCATTGATAAAATTGCATTCACCGGTTCAACGGATGTTGGAAAAATTATTCAGCGTGCTATTGCAGGTACACATAAAAAAGCAACATTGGAATTAGGCGGTAAAGCTGCCAATATCATTTTTGAAGATGCACCGCTTGACCAGGCAGTGGAAGGAGTTATCAACGGAATCTTTTTTAACCAGGGTCATGTATGTTGCGCAGGTTCACGCCTGTATGTGCAGGAAAGTGTTTACAAAACAGTGTTACGAAAATTGAAAGACAGAATAGAAACTTTAATAGTTGGCAACCCGTTGGATAAGAATACAGATATCGGCGCCATCAACTCCAAACAACAATTAGAAACGATTTATAAGTATATTAAAATTGGTGTGCAGGAAGGAGCAGAAATGCACCAAAGCAGTTGTGCATTACCGGGCAAAGGATTTTTTTGCAGACCAACTCTGTTCACCAATGTGGCACAAAGCAGTCGCATAGCACAGGAAGAAATTTTTGGGCCGGTGCTAACCATTCAAACATTCAGAACCGAAGATGAAGTGATTGAAAAAGCAAACAATACACCTTATGGATTAAGCGCCGGTGTGTGGACAGATAAGGGTTCCAAGATTTTTAACATGACCACCAAGATGCGTGCAGGAGTTGTGTGGGCAAACACATTTAACAAGTTCGATCCTACATCACCGTTTGGTGGTTATAAAGAGAGTGGTTACGGCAGAGAAGGTGGATTGCATGGGTTGGGTGCGTATGTGAATTTGGTTTGACTGCAGGGTTGAAGAGGTTTAAAAAGTTGAAAAAGTTCAAGAGGTTCAAGGCGCCCTGCTTAATAATTACGCTTTTAACCCTTATGGTAAGTAATAATTTTACTTAAATAAAATTTTTAACCTGCTTTTATGGCAAAGATTGAACGGTTTGAAGATATTATTTCATGGAAAGAAGCACGGGTACTCAATAAAAAAATGGGCGACTTAATTGATAGTGGTCGGTTTAAACAAAGCTATCGTTTAATTAACCAAATAGAAGGATCTGCAGGTTCAGTAATGGATAATATTGCAGAAGGATTTGAACGGGGCGGCAATAAGGAGTTTATTCAATTTTTGAATATAGCAAAAGGTTCTTGTGGAGAATTAAGGTCTCAGCTGTTCAGAGCAATTGACCGCAATTATATTAATCAAAAAGAGTTTGATGATTTATCAACACATGCAATGAAAATCAGTAGCCTGATTCAGAAATTTATATCATACTTAGAAAACTCAGATAACAAAGGGCCAAAATATAAAGGAAGAGATGGAGCCAAATAACCTCTTCAACTTTTTGAACCATTGAACTTTTTGAACAAATAAACAACTATGGCAAAGACGACTATAAAAAAATCTTCCCTCCACATCAGTGAAAATGGTTTGGAAAATCACAAGCCTGAAAAGCGTTTGGAAGTTTTGAAGACGTACAAAATCTACATCGGCGGACAATTTCCGAGAACGGAAAGCGGTCGTTATTATGTGCCGGTAAACGCAAAAGGAGAAAAGTTAGCCAATGTATGTTTAAGTTCAAGAAAAGATGTTCGTGACGCAGTAGAAAGTGCACGCAATGCATTTGGCGGATGGAGTGCAAGAGCCGCTTTCAACCGTGGACAAATTTTATACCGCATAGCCGAAATGCTGGAAGGAAGAAAAGCACAATTCGTTGATGAACTGATGCAGCAGGATGCATCAAGAGCCAAAGCCGGGCATGAAGTGAATTTATCCATTGACCGATTGATTTATTATGCCGGCTGGTGTGATAAGTATCAGCAAATTTTCAGCGCTGTAAATCCCGTTGCATCATCGCATTTTAATTTCTCTGTGCCTGAACCAACAGGTGTGGTATGCATCATTGCTCCGCAGAATGATTCGTTGCTTGGACTTGTTTCAGTAATTGCTCCTGTTATTGCAGGCGGTAACACTTGTGTGGTTGTTGGTTCTTATGCCAAACCATTGTGCTGTGTTACATTTGCTGAAGTACTCAACTCATCTGATTTACCCGGCGGAGTTGTAAATATTCTCACTGGCAAAGCAAGTGAACTGGCACCATGGATGGCCGACCATATGGATGTAAATGCCATTGTGTATTGTGAAAAAGATGAAGCCACTCAAAAAATGCTCAAAGAAAAAGGATCTGCTAATGTAAAACGGGCGCTTATTTATGATAAAGTAAACTGGTACGACGATGCCGCCGGACAATCACCTTATTTTATCAATGATGCACAGGAAATAAAAACCACCTGGCACCCCATTGAAAATATTGGGGGAGCAGGAAGCAAATACTAATCTGTCAAACAACTTTTAAAACAGAAATCACATCATTGGTATGATTTCTGAATACAAACCAGGGGATAAAAAAATGAAACAACTATTTTTCTTGCTGATTCTGTTTACAGGCGTTGCCGGATCTTATGCACAAACAGTGACTGACACTTTAAATAATGGCGTAATTATTATCAAAGATGCCCGTTATGATTTGTTGGTGAATAAAAAAGCAGAGATCAATAAAAAAGCTGCTGATTCTAAAAAGCCAACCAAAGGTTTCCGCATACAGGTGCTTAACACCACTGACCGTACACAGGCATTAAATGCGAAATCAAAATTACTTTCCCTGTATCCTGAGCATAAAACCTATCTTATGTACCAGGCGCCTTATTTTAAGCTCCGCATTGGAAATTTTGAAGAGAAGAAAGATGCTGATGATTTAAAGAAAGAACTCAACCGCTTATTCCCCACCGGTGTTTTTGTAATTCCGAGTGAAATTGAATTTAAGCCAGATAAAGAAGAAACAGGCAAGCAATAAAGAGCACCCTGCCTTAGAGATATTATCCTCACAATTTTTAATATCCGGAAGCCCATCATACAATAGCGCTGATGGGTTTCTATTTTGTACTTTTGCGCCACTATGCTTAAAGAAAAGATTCAATCCCTCGCCAAACAATACAAAGAAGAATTTATACATATTCGGCATCACCTGCATGCACATCCAGAACTCAGTTACCAGGAGTTTGAAACTTCAGCTTTTGTTCAAAACAAATTAAAAGCATTCGGCGTTCAGTTTACCGTAATGGCAGAAACGGGCGTTGTGGGTTTGATTGAAGGAAGAAATCCATCATCCAAAATAATTGCCCTGCGTGCCGATATGGACGCATTGCCCATTCATGAAGAAAATGAAATTGAATATAAATCCACCAAAGCCGGCATTATGCATGCATGCGGGCATGATGTACACACTACCTGCCTGCTGGGTGCAGCTAAAATTCTCAATGAATTAAAAGATGAATGGGAAGGCACAGTGAAATTAATTTTTCAGCCCGGTGAAGAACGTAATCCCGGCGGTGCCAGTATTATGATTAAAGAAGGTGTATTGGAAAATCCAAAGCCGCATTGCATTTTTGGATTGCATGTGCATCCGGGATTGCAATTGGGCAAACTAAGTTTTCGTGGAGGTAAAGTAATGGCAAGTGCAGATGAATTATATATGACAGTGAAAGGCAAAGGTGGTCACGCTGCTGCACCGCATTTAACGGTTGACCCCATACTTATTGCATCACATTTGATTATTAGTTTACAACAAATCATCAGCCGTAATAAAAATCCGCATAATCCTTCTGTACTTTCGATCACTTCTTTTAACGGCGGCACAACTACCAATGTTATTCCCAATGAAGTAAAGTTGATGGGTACTTTCCGTGCTATGGATGAAGAGTGGCGTTATAAAGCGCATGAATTGATTAAACGTACTGCAACACAGTTGGTGGAAAGTATGGGCGGCACATTGGATTTACATATTGATACCGGCTATCCCACCGTTTATAACAATGAAGCGCTGAATGAAAAAGCAAAACTTCAGGCTGCTGAATTTATAGGTATAAACAATGTAGAAGAAACAGAGTTAAGAATGGGCGCTGAAGATTTTGGTTATTACTCACAACAAATACCCGGTTGTTTTTTTCGTTTGGGTGTTATGAATAAAGAAAAAGGAATTACCAGTGGCGTGCACACACCTGCGTTTAATATTGATGAAGATGGTATTGAAACAGGCATCGGTATGATGGCCTGGCTGGGGGCATCGGTTAAGCCGTAAAAAAAGAACCCTGCAAATTTAAAATAAAATTTTAAATTTGCAGGGTATGGTTACAAGGCATCTGGAAAACTTTCTTATTAAAACATTCAGGTTGTTTCCTGCCATGGCGTTACTGGGGCCAAGGCAAGTGGGCAAAACTACGCTTGCTAAAACCATCACCAAACAATTAAAAAAGAAAAGCATTTACCTAGATCTTGAGAACCCTGATGATCGCTTTTTACTGCAAAACCCAACAGCTTTTTTTAATCAGCATAAAAATGATTGTATCGTTATTGACGAAGTACAGCGTATGCCTGAGATTTTCCCTGTGCTGCGCTCTGTAATTGATGCTAACCGTAAACCAGGTCGTTTTTTATTACTTGGCTCTGCATCACCGGATTTGCTGGCTAAAAGTTCAGAAACACTGGCAGGTAGAATTTACTATCACGAACTTACTCCATTTGTGCTGCCTGAAATTGTCAATAAGTATGCTATTGATAAATTATTACTGAGGGGCGGTTTTCCTGTTCCATTTCTTGCAAAAAAAACAGAAGACGCAAAACTCTGGCAACAATCATTCCTTACTACTTATGTTGAGCGGGAACTGCCGGCACTGGGTTTAAGTGTATCACCCAAATTGGTACAGCGTTTATTTCAGATGCTTTCCCATTTACATGGCACTGTTATCAACTACAGCCAGCTTGCAGGTGCATTGGGTGTAAGTTCCCCCACTATTCATCTTGCAATTGACTATCTGGAAAACGCATTTCTTATAAGAAGGTTAAGCCCCTGGTTTGTAAATATTAAAAAAAGAATTATTAAAACGCCAAAGATTTACATCCGTGATACTGGTTTGCTGCTCAACTTACTCAAAGTTTACACCATGAAAGAGCTGCTTGGCCATCCGCAATGTGGTATGGTGTGGGAAGGTTTTGTGCTGGAGCAATGTGCTGCAACATTTGGAAACAAGTTCGATTATTATTTTTACAAAACACAGGATGGCAGCGAAGCAGACCTTGTTCTCACAAAAGCGGGTAAACCTTATGCTGCCATTGAATCAAAATTCAGTACAGCCCCTTCACTCACGGCAGGAACTTATATTGCAATTGCTGATTTAAAAACCAAAAATAATTTTGTAGTTACACCCAGGAAAGAATCTGAATTTGTTACTTTAAACAACAATCTGCAACTTACCGGCCTGCAAAGTTTACTCAACAGCGCTGCGCTGCTCAAAAAGTGAACCCTGCAAATTTAAAATAAAATTTTAAATTTGCAGGGTTCTATTTCTTTGAAACTTATCTCAGAATTTCATATTTTGTTTTCCCACCATGCCTTTAAACTGCGGCGCATCAAGGATGATATTTGTATTTACAACACGCAGCTGCTCATTCAACAAGGTTTGATCAATTGGCGCCATCCTCGACCAGTTGCCTGTTGTAATGAAACGAATAGTTCGTGATAAACAGTCTTCGTTTACATCACCCCAGTTTTTATCTAACCCGTCTGCACTGATATAATCAGGTGTAAAGCCGTTAAAATAATTCGCTTCATTATTCTTATTAATGGTGCGGAACGATACCGGGAAAATATACCAGTTACCTGCGGGTATCGGGTAAAAGCCAACCGGCTTACCATGTGAGTTGGCAGGCCCAACTAATTTTACATCTAAGAATGGTTTCATACTGTTAATCGTCATTTCGCTGGCAGATGCGGATTGTTTGCTGATGATGAAAAACACCCTGCTTAAATTCATGTTTCCTTTCTTCTGAATGGTAGCGGTACTGTTGAACCTGGTGTATTTGTCATTGAAAGAATAAGAAAACATCACCTGGCCATTACCGGATGAGGGTGTTAAATAATTCACGAGATACTGAGAGAGTGAAACAAAACCACCGCCATTATAACGCAAATCAACCACCACATCATTTACACCAGCTGATGCAAACTTGTTAAAGATGCGGTCAAACTCATTCCGCACCTGTGTGGTATCACCCAAAAAAGAATTCAAAACAAAATAGCCGATCTTATTGGTGCCATAAGTATAAACAGAATCGAGCAGAAAAGGGTTATTGGTAAATACCTGTGAGTTAAGCGTTACATCTCTTGTACTGTTATCAGGCAATGTAAAATTAAAACGTGTGGTGGGTGCATAATAAACGGTGTTCACAATAAAATTACGCTGGCTGGTATCATTAATAGTAACTCCGTTAATAGAGTTGATCTTCCATCCTCTTTTAATTTGAGCTGCACCGGCAGGGCCATTCCTATCTACTGCTGCTATTCGTAAATCAGTAGTGGTTCTGAAAAACACTTTCATCCCAAAATCAGCTTCAACGCCACTGCTGAGTTGATTCCAGTCTTTTTGCAGCATGGCAAAACTCCAGCGGTCAACCGGGTTGCTAAAGCCGGGTTCTTTACTGTAAGGGCGGATATTGTTCATTGCTGCACCCGGGTCATTGCCGCTTAAAGCGGAAGGCAATTGATTATACCAGAGGTAAATATCTTTTGTATAAGAGCGAACGGTATCCATTACCAGTTCATCATAACTTTTATCTTTATTCTTTTTTTTACAGGCAACAAAACCGGCAACAAGCACAAGTAATAAAATAAAATGAAGACGTTTCATACCTACGTTTTTTGGAGAGTGTAAATTAAGTAAGATTTTCTATTCTTTTGTAAGAACGGGGAAATTTGAAAAAACTTTTACAATTTACTGAATGTTTATACGAAGTGATGTATTTATGACAAACACACTGCTGCTGCTATGGAAACAGAACTATAAATAAATCAGCCCATGTGCAGGCGAAAAAAACCGCCATCAAAATATAAGCTTGCATCAAAACCCGCTTTCCCCATTTTCCGTACCTTGCCGCCCTGTTTGTTGAAACGATTGCATTGCATAATTGAATAAATATGAACAAAGAACAGTTACGCCGCCAGCAGGCGCTGGAATACCATGCCAAAGGAAGACCTGGAAAGATTGAAGTCATCCCCACCAAAGAAGCAAAAACACAAAGAGATTTATCACTCGCTTATTCACCCGGTGTGGCAGAACCCTGTTTGGAAATTGCTGCACATCCTGAAGATGTTTATAAATACACCGCCAAAGGAAATTTAGTAGCTGTCATCAGCAATGGTACAGCAGTTCTGGGTTTGGGTGATATTGGTCCCGAAGCCAGCAAACCTGTAATGGAAGGCAAAGGTGTACTATTCAAAATATTTGCTGATATAGATGTGTATGATATTGAGATCAATGAAAAAGACCCGGAGAAATTTGTACAGATTGTAAAAGCACTGGAGCCAACATTCGGTGGTATTAACTTAGAAGACATTAAAGCGCCTGAATGTTTTTACATTGAACAACGATTGAAAGAAGAAATGAAAATTCCTTTGATGCATGATGACCAGCACGGCACCGCCATCATCAGCGCTGCTGCATTGCTCAATGCACTGGAACTTCAAAAGAAAAAAATTGATAAAGTAAAATTTGCAGTAAACGGTGCCGGCGCCGCCGCTATCGCATGCATCAACCTTTATATTGCTCTTGGTGCAAAAACGGAGAACTTTTTTGTGTTTGACAGTAAAGGCCTTGTGCATGAAAGCCGTACTGATTTGGATGAACTGAAAAAACAATTTATACAAAAAGGAAAAAATCAATCGCTGGAAGAAGGCATGAAAGGCGCTGATGTTTTTATTGGTTTGAGCAAAGGCAATGTCATCAGCAAAGACATGGTGAAGAGCATGGCCAAAAATCCAATCGTATTTGCAATGGCCAATCCTGATCCTGAAATTACATGGGAAGATGCAGTAGATGCAAGGAAAGATATCATTATGGCTACGGGCCGCAGTGATTATCCCAACCAGGTAAATAATGTACTGGGCTTCCCTTATATATTCCGTGGTGCATTGGATGTGCGTGCCACCAACATTAATGAAGCCATGAAACTGGCTGCTGTAAAAGCACTGGCGGAGTTAACAAAAACTCCCGTGCCGGATATTGTGAACATGGCGTACAATGAAAAAACAATTTCATTCGGCCCCAACTATATTATTCCCAAACCACTTGACCCGAGATTACTAAGCTATGTTGCACCTGCTGTGGCAAAAGCTGCAATAGAAAGTGGTGTGGCGCAGCACCCCATTACCAATTGGGAAGAATATGAACTGCAGTTGAATAAACGTTTGGGCATTGATAACCAACTGATGCGTGCTATTGGCAGCAAAGCAAGAAAAGATCCACGCCGTGTGGTTTTTGCCGATGCTGAAAATATAAAAGTGATCAAAGCGGCACAACTGGCGTTTGAAGAAGGAGTCGCCTATCCTATCCTGTTAGGAGATGTACGCAATATTCATCATATGGCGGATGCCAATGGTATTGACCTGGAAGGCATTCCGGTTATTGACCCAAAGAGCAAAGAACAGGAACACCAGCGTGAAGAATTTGGAAGATTGTTTTTCTTAAGACGTCAGCGTAAAGGATTAAACCGTTATGAAGCCACTAAATCTATGAAAGAGCGTACGCATTTTGGTTGTATGATGGTGGAAACAGGAATGGCTGATGCTATGATCAGCGGATTAAGCCGCAAGTATGCTGATACGATTCGACCTGCATTACAAATTATTGGCAAGGATGATAACGTAAGAAAAATTGCCGGCATGTACATTATGCTCACCAAGCGTGGGCCCTTGTTCCTTGCAGATGCAACTGTGAATTTTAATCCCCGTGCAGATGAACTGGCGGATATTACGCAAATCGTTGCCAAAGAAGTTCGTGCATTTGGGATAACACCACGTATAGCCATGCTCAGTTATTCCAACTTTGGCAGCAGCGATTCTGCTGAAGCAAAATTGGTGGCACGTGCACGTGAAATTGTAAAAGAGCGTGAACCTAATTTGGTATGTGATGGTGAGATACAGCCCATTGTTGCTTTTAACAAAGACATCTTAAAAGAAAATTACCCATTCAGTGAATTAGTAAATGGACAACCCAACGTATTAATATTTCCCAATCTTGCCAGCAGTAATATTGCTTATAACCTTTTGCAGGAAGTGGGTAGTGCAGATGCGATTGGCCCCATTTTATTGGGCCTGAAAAAACCTGTACACATTTTACAACTGGGCAGCAGTGTTCGTTCTATTTTTAATATGGTACTGATTGCTGTTGTGGATGCACAAATGAAAAGCAAAGTGAATACGGAAGAAGAAATAAGAAAAAGTGCCTGGTGGAAACGGTTTAAGAAAGTGAGCCATGATATGTGATTGCAGCCGGTAGTCGTTAGTTGATAGCCCACAGTTGCAGAACTATTGTTTGTTGTTGCTTCAAACAATTTTTAACGTTTGCGTTCTATCAGCTGTTCACTGCCAGCTAATCAATATTTTGCTATCTTCACCCTATGAATTTTTTCACGCATCTCGGGCGTTACCTCTTAATGATCAAAGGCATGTTCTCACGCCCGGAGAATATGAAACTCTACTGGAAAGAGCTTATGCACCAGTGTAATGAAATCGGTGTTCGCTCCATCAGCATTGTTGTTATCATCTCCATATTTCTGGGTGCGGTTACAACTGTTCAAACAGCATACCAGTTGGTAACACCATTAATTCCAAAAGCCACCATTGCTATAATTGTAAGAGATAATATTATCCTGGAACTGGCGCCAACGTTAATATGCGTGGTACTGGCAGGTGTGGTGGGCTCACGTATTGCCAGTGAACTCGGCAATATGCGCATCAGCGAGCAAATAGATGCATTGGAAATTATGGGCATCAATACAAAAACATATTTGATTCTTCCGAAAATTATTGCAGCGTTGATTATGGTGCCCTGTCTGGTAATTGTTGCTGCTGTGCTTGGTATCTGGGGCGGTAAAGTGGCTGGTGAATTATCCGGCATCCTTCCTCCTGAAATTTTTAACCAGGGTCTGCTGGAAGATTTTATTCCTTACAATGTATTTTTTGCTATGAGCAAATCGTACACCTATGCCTTTATCATTTCAAGTATTCCTGCTTACTATGGTTATCATGTAAGCGGTGGTTCACTGGAAATAGGAAGGGCCGGCACCAAATCTGTTATTGTAAGTTGTATTTTAATATTGCTGGCTGATTATGCACTGGCTGCCATTTTACTGTAAAAAAAACCAACATGAAGAAGCATACAGCATTCTTTATTTATTTACTCAGCTTTATCCTGTTGATAGCAAATGCGTATGTTTATATTCACCGTAATGAATATGAATATAAAAAACAGTCTGCCTATAATGATCTTTATCAGCCCTATTCAGGCAAAGGAATCAATACTTTTTCAGTTACCGAAAAAAAAGCAACCCTCTCTTTTTGCGGTTACAAGAATGAAACCATGTGGAAAATAAAAATTGATACTGTGGTTACAGGAATGCAAAAATCCCCGCTTCAATTTGAGTTGAAGGAAGACCTGCATCAATACACATTTATTCCGGATGATACTGCACTTACGCCTGTTACCCTCACAATTGACCACTCGTACAGGAAACGGTATGCTGCTTCAGGAAATTCAGGGAATACAAATATAGAAATACTCTACAGTTCCGTTCCGTTTATACAGGAAACAAAAAAATGGATTTACACTTATGATTATATCCCTGCCGGGGAAATAAACATTTCAAAAGCAGTACTTAAAAATGATGCCGGTGTAAAAGATGCAGATGCAGATACAGTAAAGTTTAAAAAGATTGCACTCTTTATTTACAAAACACTCATGCCGCATTCAGGAGTGCCGTCTGATTCTTTACTTGAAATGCGGCCGCAGCAGCAATTGGACTGTATCCGCAAAAGAAATGCACAGGTGTGGTGTTCAAGCTTTTCTGCACTTCTTAATTATTTCTGTACAATTTCAGGGCTTAAGATAAGACATGTGGGTTTTACCGGTTTTATAAACAGCTTTTCTGCAGGAGCGCATGCAGCAAATGAGATTTATATTCCTGAATATGGCGGCTGGGTTTATACAGACCTTACACAAAACCTGATTTTTATAAAAGATGATGCAGGTAATTATCTTAACACTGCCGATTTGCTTTTTCTTAAAACAAAACATATTGTGCCAGGCCTCAATGCCTTCAGGATTTATGCTGACAGCATAGTGTATGAAAAAATAAGCCACCCGGAATCACTCTACGGCTGGAACTATTCTGAATTATTGTTTCATTACGAATATAACCCTTCACAACTGTATTCATTTAAAAATAAAATAAAAAGATATTTAACTGAAAATTCATGGTTTGAACTGTATAACACGGGATTACAATACAGCAATAAAAATTTTTATCTGAAAAGGTTCCTTTTCGTAAGTTTTGTAACTTCTTTTGTTTTATCAATACTGGCTTTTGCACTTACTAAAAGAACGGGAAATGATTGAAATCAAAAATATCATTAAAGGCTTTGCTGACAAAACAGTGATCAATGATGTGAGCGCCATATTAGAAACAGGCAAATGCAATCTCATCATTGGCGCCAGTGGCAGCGGTAAAACGGTTTTGATGAAATGCATTGTGGGTTTGTTTGAACCTGACAGCGGTGAAATTTTATATGATGGCGACAGCTTCACTTCCATGAACGATGAAAACCGGAAGGCATTACGCCAGCAAATTGGAATGCTGTTCCAGGGTTCTGCATTGTTTGATTCCATGACGGTGGAACAGAACGTGATGTTTCCTTTGGATATGTTTACAAAACTCAATTTGAAACAGAAACATGAAAAAGTAAATGAAGTGCTTGCAAGGGTAAACCTCACAGGTGCGAACAACAAATTTCCATCAGAGATTAGTGGTGGTATGAAGAAACGGGTGGGCATCGCCCGTGCCATTGTGCTCAATCCCAAATTTTTGTTTTGTGACGAACCTAACAGCGGGCTGGACCCCAAAACTTCATTAGTAATTGATAAGCTCATTAAAGAAATTACAACAGAGTATGGCATGACTACTGTTGTAAATACACATGATATGAACAGTGTAATGGAAATTGGCGACAAAATTATTTTTATGCACCAGGGCCATAAGGAATGGGAAGGCACCAATCATGATATTATCTTCAGCAAAAATGAAGAGCTCAATAAATTCATTTTTGCCAGTGACTTTTTACAGGATGCAAAAGATATGCGGATGCTGGAAGCAAGAGGAAAGATCAGTGACGACAGGAATATGGATGAGATGATAGGCCCCTCCTAACCTCCCCGAAGGGGAGGAATTTTATAACCCTCCAATAAAATTCTCCCGTCATGAAATTTAGAACAGTTTTTCTATGCTGTATTTTGATTTTTGTATTGCCTGCTCTTGCTCATGAGTTTTGGCTGGAGCCGCAGCAATATATTTTTTCAAGGGGTGAAGAAATCAATATCCGCTTTAAAGTGGGCGAACAATTTCATGGCGACAACTGGAAAGGCAGCCGTGAAAAAATAAATGACCTGCGTTTGTATTATGGTGATGTAATGGATTCATCACTCAGCAGCGGTATTACTGATGAAAAAGGGGACTCTCTTCAATTCTCCCTGTTTGAAGAAACAACGGTGATGGTGTGTTTTAACAGCACTAATAATTTTATTGAGCTTGACAGTGCAAAGTTTACAGAATATTTAAAAGAAGATGGTTTAACCAATGCTCTTGAATACCGAAAAGAACACAATGAAACTGATTCAATGGGCCGGGAATATTACCAGCGTTCTGTAAAAACCATTGTGCAGGTGGGCGCTAACAAAACAGATGTTTACAAAAAGCAAACCTCCCTGCCATTAGATATCATTCCGCTTGCACATCCTTACATGGTTCATGGTAAACAAAAGATGAATGTAAAAGTGCTGTTTCATAATGAGCCATTAATCAATCATAAAATAGTAGTATGGCATAAGATGGCAGATGGTGTAACCGATAGTTCTTATACCAGTAATGCCAATGGTGAAATCAGTTTTATCGTTGATCCCGCAGGGGAATGGATGGTGAGCTGTGTAAACATGATTCGCCTGGAGAACGATGCCAAAGCCCAATGGCAAAGTTATTGGGGCAGTTGTACCTGGGGTTATACCGGCAGGCATGTGGTGACTGACAGGAGCAGGTGAAAGGGAATCAAGAAGTAAGAGATATGAAGGAAGAGGTAAGAAGTAAGATGAAGGAACTATGTGAACAGCGTTTGAATAAAGATTGGGTGCCGGGTTTCTATTGATGAGCGCTGTGTTCCCGGGTCGGCCGGCACAGCCGTCTGACCCGGGAACTTGCACACAGCTGAATAAAAAAAGCTCAACAGAATTTCCATTGATGAATGGCTGCGGGATGGCAGCAAAAAGCCCGCAGTGCAGCGAAGCGGAACGAGGACTTGCAGCGAACAGCTGAGACGCTTTGGTCTCAATGCCGAAATTCATCTTCGGCACCCGGTAACCGATGCTCATTGCACCTGAGCCACAGCCCCAATTAAATACTAAAGGCTATCCGCCAAAAACTATTTTCGCTCCCCTATCTTTGCGCCACAAAAAGCAGTTCCGTATGAGTATTCTCGTTAATAAAAATTCCAAAGTAATTGTACAGGGTTTTACAGGCACAGAAGGCACCTTTCATGCTACACAGATGATTGAATACGGTACGAATGTGGTGGGCGGTGTTACACCGGGCAAAGGCGGTACCACACATCTCAACAAACCTGTATTCAATACTGTAGAAGAAGCGGTAAAGCAGGCAGGAGCCAATGTGAGTATCATTTTTGTGCCACCGGCTTTTGCGGCGGATGCTATTATGGAAGCTGCCAATGCAGGCATTGAACTGGTGGTATGTATTACAGAAGGTATTCCGGTGCAGGATATGGTAAAAGCAAAAAATTATTTGATGGGTACTAATACAAGATTGATCGGGCCCAACTGTCCGGGTGTGATAACAGCAGGCGAATGCAAAGTGGGTATTATGCCGGGCTTTGTATTTATACCGGGGCGTATTGGCATTGTGAGCAAGAGCGGAACATTAACCTATGAAGCGGCCGACCAGGTAGCCAAAGCAGGATTGGGTGTGAGTACTGCCGTGGGTATTGGTGGCGACCCCATCATTGGCACTACTACCAAAGAAGCGCTGGAATTATTTATGAATGATGATGCTACTGATGCGGTGGTTATGATTGGTGAAATTGGTGGTGGCATGGAAGCAGAAGCAGCACGCTGGTATAAACAAAATGCAAAGAAACTCGTGGTAGGTTTTATTGCCGGGCAAACAGCTCCTCCCGGTCGCCGTATGGGACATGCCGGCGCTATTATTGGTGGCGCTGAAGATACCGCCGCTGCTAAAATGAAAATTATGAGTGAATGTGGTATTCATGTAGTAGCCAGCCCTGCTGATATTGGAAAAACAATGGCGCAGGTGACAAAAAAATAATAGAAGGTAGTGGCGTATAATTTAGTGTTGGTGGCAATGCCAAAGCCTCCTACTTGATTCATGTCAAATTTTTATATACAAGACGGCTTTCAATTCTTTCGAAAAACTTCTAAAGTCTCAGACATTCTTGGAGACAGACTTGTAATTGAAAATGACAAACTATCAAAAACTGTTGATTACATAAACAGAAATAGCATAAAAACAATCACTGTCAATCCTATTGTAAGCACAGTGGACGATCTATCTTTTTTAGAACAAATTCCTTGTGTAGAAGGACTTTATTTACTTCAAGATAATCTTGACATTACCGCAATCAACAATTTAGGAGATTTAAGGGTACTACATCTAAACAAATTAGACAGTTCAATTGATTTTACTAATCTTAAAAAACTAGAAGTTTTGGGATGCACCTTTAACAAAGAGCTTAAAAATATAGAACATTGTAAACTGCTATTTTGGTTATGGTTAGACAATTTCAAACTTCACGATCTCACTTGTCTGTCGGGCTTGACAAGTTTAAAATATTTGAATTTGTATAAAACAAGTATCATGAACCTAAACGGTATTGCATTGCTTGAAAATCTAAATAATTTAACCATTGACGGCGCCTCCAAACTTGTTTCACTTGAAGGTCTTGGTTACTCAAATCAAAGTTTATATTCATTAGACATTTCAAATGCCAAGCATTTGATTTCTTATGACCAAATAAGCAAATTAAAATGTATCAAGAAAGTTCATTTATATAAAACAGGAGTATGTGAGAATTTTGATTTCTTAAATAATCTTGAGTCATTAACTGAATTTGTGCATGGTGGCAAGTACATCAAAAAAGTTAATGTTGAATTGTAGCTTTGACTCATATGCACCAAGAAAAGTATTTGCAAAAGCATGGCTGAACAATATAACATCAGCAATGTGCAAGCATCATCTGCGGATCGGGCCCTATGTTCAATTTTCGACTTTAGTTCTTAACTTTAACCAAGTACCTTATATCAGCATCGGTTGTGAGCGTATAGAATCCTAACACCACACCTGCCCAAAGCACTGCACGTTGTGCGTAACTTCAACGACAGACAACTCTTATTAAAATGAACTTTATAAAGACGTTATTCTTTTTGCTTTGTTTTTTTGCCAATACTTCTTTTTCCCAAAGCGGTAGGTTTAATTATAGCTTCAATATTAAAGTCGATACATTAATAAACGGCATACCTAAATCACTAACCATCCTTATTACTAATCACGATAAGACTGAAATACGATTATACAATTTACTATTAAATTTTCACCTGGGCAGTAATCGTTTTTGGGCAGTATCAAATAAAATTAGATTTTTAGAACGAGCATTGATTTTACAACCCAACCAGGAATTTACTAAAACAGTTGATCTTGAAGAGTTGACTTTTATTAAGTCTGACAATCGAAAAGTAATTTCTCTTAAACAACTACAATCTCAAATAAAGCACAATGAAATATTAAAAATAGTTGGAACAGCTTATATAAATGTAAAACGGTTTAAGAAGCAATCATCATCAAGAACCCGTATTTATTCTGATACAATTAGCTTAGCACCAAAATAAAAAGGCCGTGGCCCATTTTCTAATGTCTTGTCCTGAAAGTTGACTACAAATCAACCATTTTATGGCTTTTTTGCTTTTGATTGGGGCAAACAAAGAATTCCAGTCCTGCAGCAAGCCCTGCATCATAAACTTTACTCCCCCTTCTTCAAACTGTTTCTTTCACTTATTTTTACAAAAATCATTTGCTTGAAAAAACTGCAACCCATTTTTCTTTCACTTTTATCAGGATTGTTATTTTTTCTGGCATGGCCCACCATCAGTTTCACGGCCGCTGTTTTTTTTGCATTTATTCCTTTGTTGCTTATTGAGCAAATGGGTTTTTCAAGGCTCAAATTTTTCGGGCTCATCTATCTTGCCATGTTTGTTTGGAACCTAAGCGCTACCTGGTGGATAGTGAACTCCACCTTCTTAGGCGCTGCACTGGCCATACTGGTAAACAGTATGCTCATGTGTATTCCGCTAATGGGCTTCCGCTATATGAACAAACGCTTTGGTGCGTTCATGGGTTATGCATCATTCATTGTTTTCTGGATGAGTTTTGAATACCTGCATCTGCAGGATTGGGGGCTGAGCTGGCCCTGGCTCACAACCGGCAATGCATTTGCCTCCAGAACAGAGTGGGTGCAATGGTATGAGTTCACCGGCACCAGCGGGGGCACATTGTGGGTGTTATTGGTGAATGTATTTTTGTATGTATTTTTTTTAAAACCCAATACAGAACAAACAACTCAAAAAGTAAGATTATTAAATATATCGGGCATCGTTGCAGCAATAATGCTTCCCATCATTTTATCATTCATAATTAGCAGGAGTCTTACAAATCCCCCTTCAGGGGGCAGGGGCGCATCATACAACATTATTGTCGTTCAGCCCAATATTGATCCTTATGAAAAAGTTGCCACCGGAAGCTTTGATGCACAGCTTCAAAAACTCATCCGTTTAAGTGAATCAAAAATTGACAGTACCACACAACTTCTCATCTGGCCCGAAACAGCTTTGTATTCTGCCAATGGTTTTGATGAAGCCAGCTTAAAAACCAATTTCTTTCTAACACCATTATTTTCTTTTTTACAAAAACATCCGCATCTGCAATTGTTCACCGGTATTGAAAGCTACCGGGTGTTTAATAAAAAAGTTTCATCCGTTGCAAGGCCCATTGATGGCGCTTCCGATTTTTATGAAGTGTATAATGGCAGTGTGTTGCTGGACAGCAGCGGCGCCAAACAGTTTTACCATAAATCCATGCTGGTGCCCGGTGTGGAAACATTGCCACGCTTTCTTCGTTTTTTAGCGCCGGTGTTTGAAAAATTTGGCGGCACCGAAGGTGGTTATGCATCACAAGCTGAACGCACACCCATCATCACCCAAAATAATATCATCATTGCCCCTGCTATTTGCTATGAAAGTATTTATGGCGAATACATGAGTCAATACATTCAAAACAAAGCCAATCTTATTGCCATCATCACCAATGATGGATGGTGGGGAAATACGCAGGGCCACAAGCATCATCAGCTCTATGCAAGACTAAGGGCCATTGAAACAAGAACATGGGTGGCCAGGAGCGCCAATACCGGCATCAGTTGTTTTATTGATCCCAAAGGCAATCTCTTGCAATCTCAACCCTGGCGGACAGAAGCTGCCATCAAACAATCCATTTCCCTCACAACAGAAAAAACGTTCTATATACGTTATGGGGATTTACTGAGTAAATTCTCCCTGGCACTCACTGCTTTCTTCATCGCCTTCGCTGTTTTTAAGCGGTTCAGCAAAAAATGATTGTCCGTTTCACACAGCTTTTTTCCCTGTTGAGTTAAGTATTTTACAAAAGCTTCCACAGTTTGAAGAAGAAGCATACTTTTTTTGTACTTTGTAGTTCCATGCCCGCACAGCTTCACTATACAATTTATGGTAAAGGACATCCTGTACTTTTGATACATGGATTTGGTGCAGACAGCCGCATTTGGAAATATCAAATTGAATTTCTGCAGCCCCATTACCAAATCATAGTTCCTGATCTGAGGGGAAGCGGGCAATCATCATCACTTTCAGCACCCATTTCCATTGAACAACTGGCAGATGATATTCTTGAAATTCTTGATGAGGAAAAGATTTTCAATTGTACGGTGCTGGGTCATTCCATGGGTGGTTATGTAACACTTGCATTGGTTGAAAAACAACCGGAGCGCTTTAATGCATTTGGTTTCATTCATTCCACCAGTTATGCTGATACGGAAGAAAAAAAACTGGCACGTACCAAGAGTATTGAGTTTATCAGGGAAAATTCAGCATATGATTTTTTAAAGATTACAGCTCCCAACTGGTTTAGTGATACCTTTAAACAAAACCACCCGGAAGTCTTAAGTAGTTTTATTGATGATGGAAAAGAGTTTTCAAAAGATGCATTAATTGCATATTCAAACGCTATGATCAACCGGCCTGACAGAACCGGAGTTTTACAAAAAGCCAATGTTCCGGTATTGTATTTTATTGGTGGTGAAGATAAAGCAGTAAACCCCGGTGATGCCATTACACAGTCAGCCATACCTGCATTGTGTAAAGTAAAATACCTGGAAGGCATTGGGCATATGGGCATGCTGGAAGCAACGGAAGAACTCAATCATACACTGGAAGATTTTTTGATACTGGTACAGCAATTAGAATTGGAAGCGAATCTGAATAACTGAGGTTATGAAAAAAATACTCCTGGTCATATTTATTTTGTTCGTCAGCACACAAATGCTGAAAGCAGGTCATATTGCCGGAGGTGAGCTTTTTTATAAATATATCAGCACCAATGGAACCACTAACCGTTATGAACTAACACTTCGTTTGTTCAGGGATTGTGATGCACTGCTAAATCCGGGTGGATCAAGACCACCGGATCTTCCTTCAAGTGTGGCATTGGGTATTTTTATTGGAAATACCAATACTGCATTTATTGATAGCATTTTTGTTGCTCAAAGCAGTACCAACGATATAATACTTCAAGCCCCAAACCCCTGTATAACAAACCCACGGCCTGTTTGTTATAAAGTTGCCCTCTACAAAACCACTGTAGATTTACCTGTGAACGCATTAGGCTACACTATAGCATTTCAAACCTGTTGCCGGGTTAACGGATTATCAAACGGAGGGGTATCGCAGGGCGCTACTTATGCTGCTTATGTTCCTGGTTCAATTGTATTGGGAACCGGCCATAATTCAAGCCCTGAGTTTGAAGTAAAAGATACCGTGCTCATCTGCAAAAACAAACGGTTCTCCCTTCCGTTTTCAGCTAATGATCCGGATGGTGATTCATTAAGTTACAGTTTTTGCAATGCATTTGCCAGTACAGGCATTGGCGATGCCACCATTCGTAAACCACTTGCCCCCCCGTATAATTCTATTAGCTATACAAATGGATACTCTGGCACAAACCCGTTGAGCGCACAGGTTGGCATCAATACTTCCAATGGTGTTATTAGCGGCATTGCACCCAGCGGTTTTATTAATCCTAACGGTTCTGCTTATTTTGTAGTAAATGTTTGCATTACTGAATGGCGGAACAGCAAACAAATTTCACAGCACCGGAAAGATTTTGTAATACGTATTTCTGATTGCGATTTTGCTGATGCAGAACTGCCGGTTGATAACCGCTCCTGCGATGGTTTTACTTATACCTTTGAAAATCTTACCAACAGCAACCTGGTGAGAACCTGGAGCTGGGATTTTGGCGTGCCCTCTGTTTTAAATGATACGTCTGATTTAACAAGCCCCGCATTTACTTATGCGGATACTGGCGTTTATAAAGTTCGCTTGATTGTAAACCGTGGTGAAGTATGTACAGATACATCGTATTCCAATATTTATGTATTCCCCGGGTTTAATCCTGAATTTGAATATTACAATGGGTGCAAAAATGTTCCTATCCAGTTCATGGACAAAACCACATCTGCATTCGGGTTTGCTGATAAATGGTTTTGGGATTTTGGTGTGAATACAAGTCTTGCTGACACTTCCATTTTAAAAAATCCTCTTTTCACCTATACTCAAAACGGCACTTATACTGTGAAATTATTGGCAGGAAGTAACAAGGGTTGTTTGGATACTGTTTCGCATCCGTTAATCATCAGCGACAAACCACCTATACAACTTACCAATGATACATTGATTTGTTCTATTGATACACTACAGTTAAATGCACTGGGCCAGGGCAGTTTTGTATGGGCGCCCAATTACAATATCAATAATTTAAATATCCCCAACCCGCTGGTGAGCCCGGATGTAAAAACCAAATACTATGTAACACTCACACTGGCGCCAGGTTGTGTCAATACAGATTCAGTAGTTGTAGATGTAAAAGATTTTGTAATACTGTTGCCATTGAGAGATACCACCATCTGCCGTGGCGACCCTGTTACATTTAAACCGGTGAGTGATGGTTTGTATTACAATTGGAGCCCGCCGAATTTATTTACAAATCCTCAACTGAAAAATGCAACAGCAGTTCCGGCACTGCCTTCAACTTTGTTTACTGTGGTTTCAAGTATCGGCAAATGTAATTCAAGCACAACAGTAACTGTAAAAACAATTCCTTATCCCATTGTGGATGCAGGGCCGCAAAAAGATATTTGTTTTAAAGATACGGCTATATTAACCGGCAGCGGTAATGCCAGTAGCTGGTTGTGGGCGCCTGCAAGGTTTGTGAGCAATACAAGAACTATCACAACAAAAGCATTTCCCATTAATTCCACCCAATTTATTTTACGTGGTACGGATACACTGGGTTGTCCAAAACCTGTGTTTGATACTGTGCTGGTGCGGGTAATACCGCCTGTACCTGCTTTTGCCGGAAATGATACAGCAGTGGTTGTTGGTCAGCCATTACAGTTAAAAGGAAGCGGCGCCACATTTTATCAATGGCTTCCTCCCAAATTTCTAAATGCAAATGATATAGGCAACCCTGTTGCTGTTTTTGATGCAGGCGTTGAAAAGTTCAGTTACATTATGAAAGCCACAACACCCGAAGGATGTTTTGCATTTGATACCATCAATATAAAAATATTTAAAACCGCTCCTGATATTTTTGTACCTACTGCTTTTACTCCCGATGCCAATAACCTGAATGATGTTTTTATTCCTATTGCAGTGGGCATTACCAAACTCGATTACTTCCGTGTATTTAACCGCTGGGGCAACATGTTATATTCCACCACTGTTTTGCAGCAGGGTTGGGATGGCACTTATAAAGGATTGCCGCAGGCGCCTGATACCTATGTGTGGATGGTGCGTGGCGCCGATTTTACCGGAAAGACTATTATAAAAAAAGGAACCGTTGTATTGATACGATAATACAATTCGGCTAATTAATCTTTTGAGGTGCTAAGAGTAACTTTGAGAAAAAATATTATGCCACACCCCCGCCAATCTAATTTA
>JAIEQM010000029.1 GCA_019747705.1 Chitinophagaceae bacterium
AAAATACAAAACAGCTGATAGTTTATCAGCCTGATTAAATGCAGCAGATTTAATGATTAGAGATTTCTCATTCGGCCATAAGCATCCTGCACAGTTTAGCTTTCAATTGGCCTCATTCGAAATGACGTGAGAGTGTAATAAATTCGCAAACAAACTAAAACAATCGGAGTGCCGTCATGCCGAGGAAGGAGACATCTCTAAAATACAAAACAGCTGATAGTTTATCAGCCTGATTAAATGCAGCAGATTTAATGATTAGAGATTTCTCATTCGGCCGTAAGTTTATAAAAAATTGAAGCGCTTTATGGCTCCGTTCGAAATGACGGCAGCTTCATAAATTGGAATCATGAAAAAACTCATAACGATATTACTCATTTGCTTTTCTATAGTAACTACTTATTCTTTCATCATCAAGCAAAAACCCGTATTTGAATTCCACGAACACCTCAGTGGATACAACTTTTTCAAAGGTGAACTAAAAATGCTTCAACCCAATGAGGACGTACTGCCTTATGATTTAAACACGCCGCTCTTCAGCAGCTATGCAGAAAAGGCAAGATTCATTCAATTGCCAAAAGGAGCAAAAGCTACCTACAATGCTGATTCCATTTTTGATTTACCAATCGGCACAATACTCATCAAAAACTTTTATTACCCTTACGATTTTCGTGATGAAAGCAAAGGCAGAAGAATCATTGAAACACGTTTGCTGGTGAATCAAACAGACGGCTGGGCTACCTATCAATACATCTGGAACAAAGAACAAACAGAAGCGGTGTTTGAACCCATCGGCGATATTACTCCTGTTGAATATATTGATGCGAACGGCAAAAAAATTGCATTCAACTACATCATCCCAACTCAGGCACAATGCATGGGCTGTCATAAACAAAGCAATGGATTGCAACCCATCGGCATCGCTGCACGGCATTTGAATGGTGATTACAATTATACAACCGGCAAACAAAATCAATTGCAATACTGGCAGCAACTGGGAATGATTGAATTGCCTGCAACAACCATCCCTGCCAATGCAGTTTGGAATAACGAACAAAGCGGAACATTGGAACAAAGAGCCAGAGCTTATTTGGATATCAACTGCGGTCATTGTCACAATGCCAAAGGTCCTGGCAGCAGCAGCGGCTTGTTTTTAGATATTCATGAAAAAGATGCAACTCGTTTAGGCATCAACAAAACACCTGTTGCAGCAGGCAGGGCAACGGGTAATCTTTCATTTGATATTCATCCCGGCAAGCCTGATAAATCGATCATTATTTATCGCATGAAATCAACTGACCCCGGTATTGCCATGCCGGAAGTTGGAAGAGAGTTGGTGCATAAAGAAGGAATTGAACTTATCAGTCAATGGATAAAAGAGCTGCAGGCTAAGAGTAACTAAGAGGGAAAGGAGTTAAGGAGGGCTTATCAATATTCTGCGTTTACTTTGTGCTTTATACTGGTTGATGATAGAAATGATTACAACTCTTCCCGTCCTTTGTTATTAAACACACGATGAATACCCTCACGCATCAACGGCACTTTAAAATTCAAAATCATGCCATGCTTTAATTCCATAAGTGAGAGGTGTGTTTGCATTTGATTAAAGTAAACCGTTGGCAAAGGGAAAACAGATTTTATTTCTGTTATCAGTTTGTCATCAATAAGCAAATCAAGTTTGTAAGCATTTTTTATATGCAGTTCATCATATTCAATAGGCATTAACTGCTGCCGGAGTACTTTGATGCCAAGTTTTGTTAATTCATAATACAAAATCTCTTCATACACCCTCTCAAAGCAACCAGGTCCAATACGTTTGTGAATTTTTATACAGAGATTGATGACCAATTCAGTTAGCTCATTGATTGGCATATACAGTTTTTTGTTTCACCCAAAATACAATGCCCCCAACAAATATGCAAGCCCAAAGCTTAGTAAATCCTCTTTAACTCCTTTCCCTCTTAGTTCCTCTTAGCCCTGCTTTTCTCTTTTCCTCCTTTCCCTCTTAGTTCCTCTTAGCCCTGCTTTTCTCTTTTCCTCCTTTCCCTCTTAGTTACTCCTGGCTCAGTATTCCGCCAATCTCGGCTTCGTTCCAAACACTTCATCAATCTTCACCATCACTTCATCATTCAACATTGGCAACACATCCAATGCTTTTAAATTTTCAGTAAGCTGTTCTTTTTTTGTAGCGCCAAGTATAGCAGTTGATACATTTGGATTTTTTATACACCATGCAATACTCAATGCAGCCATACTTACACCCAACTCATCCGCAATTGTTTGATAAACACGAACCTTATTCAACTTGTCTTCCACAAATGTCCGGTCTTTCAACCACTCAAAACCAGGAATAGCGAGACGTGTTCCTTCAGGTATGCCGTTGTTGTATTTACCAGTAAGCAATCCACTTGCCAGCGGGCTCCAGATGGTTGTACCAAGCCCAACATTTTTAAACACTTCTAAATATTCATTCTCCAGTTTATGCCTGTTGAAAATATTGTACTCCGGTTGTTCCATTGTTGGGCCAATTAAACGATACGCTTGTGCCACACTGTGCGCTTCCATAATTTCAACACCACTCCACTCACTGGTGCCCCAGTACAAAATTTTTCCCTGCTGAATGAGTGTGTTCATCGTAAACACCACTTCTTCAATGGGTGTATTTTTATCCGGACGGTGACAGAAATATAAATCCAGGTAATCAACCTGCAGGCGTTTCATTGCTTCGTGGCAGGCTTCGGTTAAATGTTTACGGCTTAAACCTGTTTGATTGGGTTTGTTTTCTTTTCCCCTCCATCCAAAAAATGCTTTCGAAGAAACAACATAGGATGTTCTGTCCCAGTTTTTCTTACTCAGCACACGGCCCATCATTTCTTCACTCTTGCCCAGTGCATACACTTCAGCATTATCAAAAAAGTTGATGCCGTTATCATACGCAATGCCCATCAGTTCATCTGCAATGCTGTCATCAATCTGTTTTTGAAAAGTTACCCAGCTTCCGAAAGAAAGTACACTGAGTTGCAGGCCGCTGCGGCCAAGTCTTCTGTATTCCATGTATTAAGATATTAAATTAATAAAGTATAAATTTTGTGTTGGTAATAAGCATTAAAAAACAAGAATCATTAAACATGCTTATCTTAAAAGATTTTTTTAAAAGAAGCACAAAGTACACAACGGGCACAACGATTTGAATAGCACCAACATTTCTTTATGTTTCATTTTAAATCTTGAGATGGGTTGCACTTAAGCAACTAATGGCTAACAACTACCTGCTATCGGCTCAGCGCTAATTCCCTGCAAATTTAGAGGCGCCCACCAAAAGCACGGCTGTTACAGAGTCAATCTTAAAGTTTTTTAACTGCTCATCGCTTTCAAATCCTTTTCCAAAAATGGTTTTTGTTTTCTGCCGTATCTCCACATCTGCATTGGTAAACAGTTTATGAAGTGTTTGTTCCCAAAACAATTCTTTTGTTTTGAGGGTATCGCCATTTAAACGTATCACCACCACACTATCCGTTAATATTACACGGCTTTGCTGTTCGTAGTAGTACCCTTTCTTTGCATCCAGGTAACTTTCTATTTGCAGGCTGTCATTGTAAAAATCTACATGAAGCGTATTGGGGAATTCAACCCTGGGCACACTATCATAAAAACGAAGCATGTAGGGCGATGTAAGTTTGGCCTTTACCATGCCTGCCTGGCTAAGGTAGCTCTGCACTTTCTGCACTTCATCCACCGTTAATTTTTTGCGCTGTAAATCCTGTATTTGTTTATAATCATTTTCACAGGAAGTAAAAAGCACTCCTGTAAGAATCATCAAATAAAAAATACGTTTTGCATTAATCATACTTGCGTTTAATGAACCAGATATCCGAAAGTGAAAAACCAACAGAGAGGCGGAAATAATTTTCACGGAGCAATGATGCGTTATTACCACGCTGTCCAAACTCCAGGGCCATGTTTACAATATTGCTGCGGTTAATCTCAGCATAAGAATATTTTTTAATAGGAAGTCCCGCACCAATTGAAACACCAAAGCTGTTCATGTTACCGTTAATGGTATAAGGTTCTTTTGCAAAATTGAAACCTGCACGGTACATCACACTGCTCCAATAACCTTTCTTAATGTCGCCGGTAATATCCGGTATATACTGGGCGCCTGCTTTTACCTGCCAGGAATTTTGCAAAGCGTCTGCTGCGCCGTAATAACGGTAAGAGGCCCAGTTATACATTACCACATCGGCGCCCAGCATGAGTTTGCTTTTGTTTTGAACATCATACAAAAAACCAAAACCATAATAAGAAGGGTATTCAATTTTGCCTTTGATGTTTTTGGTTTCAGATACAGAATCGAGGCGGGCGATACCGCCGGAAGCCAATGGAAAATAGCTTTCATATTTTTCCTCTCTAGTGGCATTCATTACTGTTTGCATACTGCCGTAGCCGCCAAGTGTTAAACTGGTTTTTTTATTGAGAACAAAACGGTATTGCAGGCCCAGTTCTGCAAACACACCACCAAAATTGTTTTTAATTTCTTTGATGGCGGGTGTATACCGGTTTGGCACTGTATCATTAAACAACTCCACTTTGGTGGAATAATCTTTTGAGCCGAAACGGTAACCCGTATTAAAACCCACACTAAAATTTTTAATACCAAACCCCATTCCCATAAAAGCCTGGTAAGTGCCACCGCTCCCTTCAAACGTGCGGATAATACTGTCGTTGAGTGAAAAGCGGGAGCCGCTGGTTATGTTATAACTTACTTTGGTGAGTGGCTTTAAACCAAATACCAAACCCCATGTTGTTTTTGATTTTTGCGGTTTAATTTGAAAACCTGCTGCCAAATAAGGAATGATGGCGTTGGAAGAGGAATACTTGCCGCCGGTATTATTGCGGAGGGTACGGTTATTAATATCCAGGCCCACATCAAAAATTGCCCGCTGCATACCAAAGTTTTGATAGGAAGCCGGGTTTACAAAGTTGATGGTTTGAAAATCGCCATAAGCTGCTGATAAGCCGCCCATGCCACGGTTGGTAATATTAGACGAAGGCACCAAATCGCCCAAACCATAACGGCTGAAGGGCGAATTATCCTGGGCTAATACGTTGATACTGATGACGATTGACAGAATGAAACTACCAATTACACGACTACCTGTTATACACGCTGATTGCATAAAGACCTTTAAAAATTAGTTGAGGGTCTGCAAATATCTGGTTTTTGAGCAAGGGGGCAAAATGAACCGTATCCCCCCCGGTTAACAGCACGTTAAAGTTCCCGAACTTGTTACGGTACGCATCAATAATACCATCAATTTCCTTGGCCATTCCCCAGGCCGACCCGCTCAGTAAATTGGTTTTGGTATCATAACCAATCAGCGGAAAATTCCATTCCATATTTACCAGGGGTAGTTTAGCTGTGAGTGCATGCATGCTCTGCAAACGCATTTGCAAACCCGGTGAAATACTGCCACCCAGAAATTCATTTTTAACATTGATGAAATTATAAGTGATGCAGGTACCCAGTGCAATAGCTAAATTATTTTGGTGCGGAAACAAATAGGTTGCGGCTGCACAGAGGGCCAGCCTGTCTGCGCCAATCGTTTCCGGTTTGCCCACGGGTGTGGTAAAAGGCAATTTGGTATGATGGCTGAGTTTATGAAAATGCGTATGATGTTGTAAAACGTCTTCAACAATGGGTTGATGATTTACAACAGATGATAAAATGGTAAAAGATGGTTGATATTTCTGCAGCAGTTCCTGCAGGGTACTGCTGCTATCATCATTTAATACGATGATTTCCTGCAACTGGTCTTCATGAAACACAGCAGCTTTATAACGTGTATTGCCAAAATCAAAACAGATGGTGATGGACATGCGTGCAAGGTATTCATTACTCATCAAACTGAAACCCCTGCAAATTTTTAAAATGCCCGTTGAGTTTTATTTTTTCTTTTAAGGCTTCCATTTCTGAAAGCAGGGGCACTACTTTGCCCAGGTGCCGTTTTAAATATTCCAGCCGCTGTGCTTCCCGAAACAAACCCAGCAGTTCATATTCTTCCTGCAGGTTCAGCCCTATGTGGTGTGCCACATCAAATGCTTTTAATTCTTCTTCCGGTTTTTTAAAATCCTTGCTTACTTCTAAAAGCTTATGCAGTTCTTTTATACCTGTTACCACTTTCTGCATCAGCAGGCGGCTGCCATCATCTGTATCATCCGGGTAAGAAACAATGGCGCCGCTGTACAGCTTATCCGGAACTTCCTTAATCACTTCCAGTATGCGGAACACTTTTACACCTTTGGTGGTAATATCCATCTTACCATCTTCATAGGTTTTTTTAATTTCTCTGATTTCCACCAGGGTGCCCAGTTCCTGCACGCTGTTTTCAATAACCGCTGGTATCCCAAATGGTTTTTTGAGTTCAAAACATTCCCCTATTAATTGTTTATACCTTGGTTCAAAAATATGCAGGTTGAGATTTTCACCGGGAAATACCACAACAGAAAGCGGAAAGATGGGAATAAAATTGGTCATGATGGATTGCAGGTTCAAATTAAAGAAAAAATTGATTCACTTCCTGCGGCTTAGCTTCACCAGCGTATAATATTTTAAATAGGTGTACCATGCATTCATTTTGGCTACCTGCCAGCCGGCTTTACCATCAAGAAACCCGAGTTTAAAAAAATAATTGATGATAAAATTTAAAGCCGGTGAAAGATATTGCTTATACCATCCGCCTGTTTTTCCCTGTGCAAAATATTTTTCACCGCCCTGCAGGCCATAAGCCCGCATCTTTTGTTCAAACTCCTGCATGTTCTGCATGCTTTTATGCAAAATAAAACCGGGAAGATTGGTTATGGTAAACGTTTCATCATACTGCAATTGTTCATGCACGGGTGCATCATTCCATTTTACAGTTGTGCGGTTAAACAAACGGATATGTTCATCACGCCCCCACTCTCCAAAACGCACCCATACATCACCCAAAAAAGCTTTGAACCTCATATTAAAAACTTCTTTATTGTTATTCAATGGCAGTTGCAGTAAAGCATTTTTCAATTGTTCGTCCGGTATTTCATCAGCATCCAGTTGCAAAATCCAATCATATTTTGCATAAGTGTTTGCTTTGTTTTTGGTGGGGCCAAAGCCCTGCCAGGGCTCTTCCACTACTTTTACACCCATTGACTGTGCCACTGCAATAGTATCATCATTACTGCCCGTATCACATATCACAATATCATCCGTAACAGATTGCACCGCTTTAATGATTTGCGGCAACATATGCGCTTCATTTTTTACAATTATTACAATAGAAAGCTGCTGCATAAACGGTTGTACAAATAAAACGGAAAGATAATATCAATATCATGTATGGCAAATTCCGTTTTGTTACGTTTACTAAAATAAGTGTACGGGTACATCATTGCAGGTGATGTAAAAAACACAAGCTGTTTTCTTCTGTTCTAAATTATTTCATTTAGGTTTGTTGTATGTGGCAGGAGCTGTACCAACGTTTGCAAACAGGCGATATTAAAAGTTTGGCCCGCTGTATTTCATTGATTGAAAATGAAGTGCCGGGGTATGAAGAACTGCTGCAATCACTGCCCCTCTCTTCTGTTCCTGTAATTGGTATTACGGGCCCGCCCGGCGCCGGAAAAAGTACATTGGTGGATGCATTGATTGAAGCGCTGGTAAAACATGAAAAAAAAGTAGCAGTGCTTTGTGTGGATCCTTCCTCACCTTTTAACCTGGGTGCATTACTGGGCGACAGGATACGGATGAGTGAATGGTACAATCATCCCAATGTATTTATCCGATCATTGGCCACACGTGGTTCATTGGGCGGATTGCATCCCAAAATTTTAGAGATCACCGATGTGTGCAAAGCAGCGCCATTTGATTATGTAATTGTGGAAACAGTGGGTGTGGGGCAGAGTGAAATTGAAATTGCAGGGCTTGCCGATGCAACAGTTGTAGTGATGGTGCCGGAGGCAGGTGATGAAGTACAAACCATGAAAGCAGGTTTGATGGAAATTGCAGATGTATTTGTGGTGAATAAAGCCGACCGGCCGGATGCAGATTTGTTTGTAAGAAATTTACGGTTGATGCTGGCGCCGTCTTTTAAAGAAGAACGTTTTGAAATTGCTGTTGTAAAAACGGTAGCTACTGAAAAAAAAGGCATTGAAGAATTATGGCAGAAGATGGATGCACACTTGCACAGCGGTCATTACAACAAACGTAAAAGCTGGTTGCTGGCAGAAAAAGCATGGCAGTTGCTCGTGAAAAAAAGAATGCAGGGCTTTGATAAAGTTGCTTTGCAAAAAAACATAGAGCAGCAAATGGAACAGCAAAATTTTAATCTTTACAATTTTGTGGCAACACTTTAATAAAATTACTATTGACTCTTTTTAAAATTGTTTGATGCAAATTCTTCCTGTATCATCCATCCTTGTTAACAAAACAGGCATGTTGAGCTTTTCAAAATATTCATCCACAGCTTTACGTGATCCTTTCCAGAAACCATAATCATCAATAATCAGTACGCCGTTTTTTGAAAGTCTTGAAAACAGGTGTTCCAGCTCATGTTTTGTTGATTCATACCAATCTGTATCCAGCCGGAGCAAAGCAATTTTTTCAGGAGCAATATGAGGAATGGTGTCTTCCACTTTGCCTTCTACATAATGAATGCGTGCAGCATCATAGTTTGTAAGTTTCATAGCGGCCTGCACTTCGGGCAAAGCTGAGTAAGCCCATATTACACTTGTTTCTTTATTTTTTTCTTCTTCATGCAGGCGGCTTTCTGCATCTACATTATTAAAATCTTTATCCTCTTCAGTGGGTGGTGGCATGCCGGCAAACGTATCATACAAATACAATTCACGGCTGTTGTTATTTAAAGAGTTGAGCGTTTCAGCAACTGCCATCATACTTCCGCCTTTCCAAACTCCACATTCAACAATTGCTCCCTCAATATTGAACCTGGTAATATATTTTACTGCTTCAATTAAGCCGTAAATACGCTCGGCACTCGTCATGGTATAAGGCTTCACTTTTGTATAAATGCGTTTGTGCAGGTCTTCAAAGTCAGGTGGATAAATGATAGCCTCTGCTACGTTTTTGTTTTTTTCTTTTTTAAATAAACCTGAAAGGAACCCTGCCATAATAGTAATTTTAAGCAACGAAAATACATGGAATTACAGTTATTTTATATGATTACATTTGTTTTGTAAGTTTTGATTCCTTTTTAATTATTACAGACAGATTAGAAATGAAAGCAGATAATTTTACAAACATTCCCCAAACATGGAGCAATGTTGATATGTATGTGATACGAACCTGTATCTGGAATGCTATACAGGCATGTGCCCCAAAATTCAGCGGTGAATTACTTGATGTGGGTTGCGGCAAAAAACCGTACAAAGATTTTTTGCTCAGCAATCACTACATCACCAATTATACAGGTATTGATATTGAAGCCGCCATTGTTTATGAAGAAGGAATTAAACCTGAATTTACATGGGACGGCATTACCATGCCCATAGCCGATAACAGTTTTGATACAATCATGGCCACAGAAGTGCTGGAACATTGCCCCAACCCGCATCTTATCATCAATGAAATAAACCGTGTGTTAAAACCCGGCGGGCTTTTCTTTTTTACCGTTCCGTTTTTATGGAATTTGCATGAAGTGCCGCATGATGAATTTCGCTACACTCCTTTTTCGCTCAAACGTATTTTAACGGAATGTGGAATGGAAGAAGTGGAACTGTATGCACATGGCGGATGGAATACTTCATTTGCACAAATGATCGGTATGTGGATTGTTGCCACCAAAAGAGGAAACAAAAGAAAACGCTGGGCGCAACTGCTTAATCCTTTTATAAAGCGCCTGATTAAAAATGATGCACAAAAAATGACATCTGAATTTGCAGATGGACTGATGATTAACGGCATGTACGGATTGGCAAGAAAGAAAAAAGAATCAGCGTAGCTGCAAATTCAAATCACTTATTTTTTTAATCCCAAAACCGCCAGCTTTTTTTCTTTTTAGTTGAAAGAAGATTTTTGTATGGATAACTCAGGTTTTTATATTGTTCATACCCTTCATTCAAAATACTTTGCCTGTACACCTCATACACTTTTTTTAATACGGGAATATTAGTAAAACTGAGCATGGGATGTTCAAAATCAACCATATTATCAGGCAGCTCAAGTTTATAACGGGAGTAGTGATAAAAAACAAGCGGTTCATCATTTACAAAATAATTCCCGCTTTCTTCAGTAACAGTGCGTTCAATCAAATTCCAGAAACCGGCATTATAATTTGGTTTTTTATTGATGTGCACATCATCGAAAAAAGAATGAATCAGACTCAACCACAACTGATCAGTAAAAATATGCTTATCGGGTAACGCATAAGCATATTCTTCAAGCAACATGGCCCACCAGTTTAAAAACTTAAATGATTCTTCCTTACGCAGCAGTTCAAAATAGCCGGCATTGTACACACCATAACGTAAAAGCTCTGTAGTACTGAAATTATCAAGACCCGGTAAATAATTTACATAACGTGTGCGGTGTGGCGTAATGGTTATTGCTGCTTCTGTTTGCTGTTCAATTTTTCCAAACACATGAATATCTCCATCCAGATAAATTAAACGTTCAACAGATGGATTTTGATTGAAAATATGCAAAGCATAATAAGGTTTTAATGCACAGCTCAACTCAAAGGGCTGATAGCGTTTCAGCATACCTTCAATGCGTTGATCATTTACTTCATCGAGAAAAATAAAATCATATCCATCTTCAACAGGCAGGTGCTGCCTTCCGCCAATTACACAAATAACAAAATTGCACCCTGCATTATTTTTTAAATAGGACTGCTGCAGTGCTTTAGCATGCGCCAGGTAACTGGGTGTGATGATGGTATAAGCTGTTGTTTGCTGCGGAGGTATCATCTTTGCTGTTTTATAACTTGTTAATGATTTGCTGCAAACTATTGCCCCAGGCATCCCAATTGAGTTTTTCTTCAAAACGCAGCCGGCTGTTATGCCGCAGATTTTTCATGGTTGTAATGCCCGAATATAGTTTAAGGATAGTATCAGCATAAGCATACCCATCAGCTTCGTGCGGGAGTAACACCCCGTTTACATTATTCTCAACGTAGGTGGGCACGCCACCAGTGTTTGTTGAAATGGAAGGAACTCCGTAAGCAGATGCTTCGCAAAACACAAGCCCGGCAGCTTCTGCTCTTGTGGGTAATAGCAGAAAATCTGTTTTTAAAAATAGTTGGTGCAGTTTTTTAAGATCAGCAGGTTTGTGTTTATCGAGACAGGGTGTTACAAAAACCCCTCTTTCACTCGCATCAACGGGGGGCACACAGCCAACGATATGCAAAGTGGCTTCAATTCTTTTTTGCTTTAAGAGCTGAAACGTTTTTAAAGCAAGATCGCCCCCTTTGCGTTTCCACTCAACTCCCAGGAAAAGAAGGTTACATCCGTTGCGGTTAAAATCAATTTCGCCGGCTGCAGGAATATGGTCCAGGTTGGCACCAAGCGGCACAACAGAAATTTTTTCTTCTTTCAATCCGTAATCATTAATGGCTGATTGTTTACACCAATCACTTGCAAGCATGCAATGAGATGCTTTTTCAAATGCAAGCCGGTCCAGTTCAATTCCCATTTTAATATTGGATGCTGCAAAATTTTCCCATTTATCATAATACCCCTGTATTTGCTGAAACGTGGCATCCGTCATAAACACGATGGGCAATGAAGCATCTAAATATGCAATTAACTGCGGCGCAGCAGGCACAAACAATACATCCACTTTATTTTTTATGAGCGCCCGTTGTAACTGCTTGCTGTAATACTTTGCATACGGTTTTAAAAATTCAACCGCTGTGTTTTTCTTAAAAAACCATTTGTTAGGGTTCTTATAAAAATTGATGAGATAGTTTTTTAGCCCTGCCGGATATGGAAAATGGAATACGTCCACATTACCATACTTCAACAATTGCTGATGAGAATAATAATACGTGCCGCTCCACGCTTTTTTGTCCAAAGGATCCCACCTGCCTGCAAAACCAATTTTCATGAAACAATTTTAATTATAAAATTTCCCTTGCCAGTAAATTATAAGTAGTATTATGGTTATGTATTGATTCAATTGAAAGTTTGGAGAGATAATCATTTCGTGAAAATGACTCCCATACATGGTGAATATACGATTCCGGAAAACTTGTTACTTCTTCAAACATAGATTTCATTCCCGATTTTGTGTATAGTGGATAATGAAAACAGTAAGGCCCTGCATTTGTTATCAGTTCAGGATATTGTTGTGCCAGTTTTCCGGGAATAATGGACGAATGTTCATTCCAGAATTTATCCTGCCCTTTGGAGCGAAAGGTTTTATACGTATCTATCCACAAATCAATAAAAGGAGTATTTTTTTCAGCAAGCAAAACACCGTTGCAAAAAATTGTTTTGGGTGTGTAAGGTTTTACAAGCCCTAATTTGCTTCGGATCTTTTGTTTGATTTCCTGTCTTTTATTTTTGGGTTCATAAAGTGCTTCTAATTCTTCGCCAATTACAAATGAGTGTTGAAGGAATGGTGTAAGCGGCTTTACACAAATGGTGTCTAAGTCAAGGTATATTCCGCCCGTTTCTTTTAGCGAAAGCAATCGCACCACATCGGCTTTATGTGCAGGATGCAGAATGGGATTACCCATAAATGTTTCTGGTGCCTGTATTTGATGCAGTGTGAGATGGGGTTTTATTTTTTCCCACCACCCGCCTGTTGGTTCACGGTCAAAATGGAAAATAACTTGCTGTGGCTTGTTGATTTCAATAGCTGATTTTACAGCGATGTAATAAGACAAAGGAAAAACCAACGGCGGCCTTTCTTTTGAAGTAAAATAGATAAAATGAAAAATACCCGGAATCATTCAGCAAATTAAACTGTTTCACCCGAAAACTGATTCATTCTTTGCCGAACAATTTTTTTTGATGAACGTTATGGGTGTATGGAAACAAATAAATTACCCGTAGCAGCACAGCCCTTCCCTGCCGAAATAAAACTGGAAGCCGGTAAAACCTACGCATGGTGCACCTGTGGCCTCAGCGAAAAACAACCCTTTTGTGATGGCAAACACAAAGCAAGCTGGTATGAAAAAGATGGCGAAACCGTGATGCCTTTTAAAAGCCTAAAATTTACAGCGGAAAAAAATGAAACGGTTTGGTTGTGCCAGTGCAAGCAAACAAAAAACCAGCTGTTTTGTGATGGAAGCCATAACGCAATTATTGCTAAGAGTAACTAAGAGGGAAAAGAGAAAAGGAGGATTGCTGAAAGATTGAATTCTCTTTATCTTTCTTTGTGAGCTTGAAACTTGAAGTGATTTCAAAAATTACTCTTTAGCTCTTTTCCCTCCTTTAAACTCTTAACTATTATTCCTCACAACCAATCGGCGCCCCCGGCGGTATTTCCTTGTGCATAGTTGGCCTGGCATCTTTTGGATTTTTCATTCGTTCCAAAGCGAGTTGATAATGACCGCTTAAAGAAACATTAATTTTCATTTGCAGTTCAATATATTTTTTCAACTCCGTTAATTGTTTTTGCAATACACCCCGAACGCCGTATGAATTATTTTCATCCACTGAAGCCGCCAGTAAATACGTAAGCAACACCTGTTCTGTTTGCTGTTGTATCAATGCTTCCATTCTGTTTCTTCTTGTTGCTTTCCATGTTTGATTGATAAGTACAGTAATCATTTCATCAACACCCAATCCTCCGCTCACCTGTTGCTGCTGCATACGGTTTAAACGCTCACTGTTGAACAAAAATGAAAACGGCACATCAGCGCCTGTTTCAGCAGGTGATAAAATATCAAAGGACAACCCCGTTCTTTTTCTGAACAGTTCCCTTGTGGTATTGTAACCGGAAGGCCGTGGCGGAATTAAAGCAGCAATCTTTTCAGGAATGATTAATTGTTTGGGGTCAATGCAATCAATTAGTGCATTCAATGCATTCAACTGTTCTGTTTTACCCAGCATCTTTGTTATGATCTGTCCGTCGCCACGTAATGCATAGGTATAATACATGCCGCCCACAAGTTTGCTTACTGCTTCCAATTGATAACGGTGATAAAAATAAACCGGCACCAGTGCATCTTCCAGCAAGGCCAATGGCATACCGGGGCGAATATTATTTTCTCCAAAATTTTGTAATGCTTTTGCACGCACTTGCATCACTTCTTTTAATTCATCAGTGGCATTGGCTCCGTTATCCCACAAATGCGCCTGCGGATGTAAACCTCCCGGCGCACGTGCATCTCTGTCGCTGATGTATTGCAACCCCTTTTTAGTGGCTTCAGTTAAAATGCTGTTCAATGTACTGGTTTCATTTACACCTTCAGCAAAATCCTGGTAACCCCAGGTAATGGAAACCTTATCCCATTCACCTATCTTATTATCATACACATTGGAAAAATCCATTTCGCCATTGGCGTTTAAACGAATGAGCGGGTGCGGATAATCCATAACACTTGCACGGTTGTTCACACTGCTGGCATAGTTATGCATCAACCCCAATGTATGCCCCACTTCATGTGCACTCAACTGTTTTAACCGTGCAAGGGCAGCTTTAAGCATGGGATCATTTGGAGGAATTCCATTTGCATAAGGGGAAAGCAGTGCAGAAAAAATTAAGTAATCCTGCCGCACACGTAATGATCCGAGTGTAACCTGGCCTTTAATAATTTCTCCAGTTCGTGGGTCCACAACAGAGTTTCCATAACTCCATCCACGTGTGGAACGGTGCACCCAGTTGATCATGTTATAACGGATGTCCATAGGGTCAGCGCTGTCGGGCAACACTTTTACCCGGAATGCATTTTTATACCCTGCTGCTTCAAAAGCCTGGTTCCACCATCCTGCTCCTTCCAGCAATGCAGAACGGATGGGTTCGGGTGTGCCATTATCTAAATAATAAATTATTGGTTTCACCGGTTCACTCATGGCAGCGTCAGGATCTTTCTTTTGCAGACGATGACGGATAGCATAATATTTTTCAACCGGTTCACTCACAGGGCTTGCATAATCATAAAAGGATGTGGCAATAAAACTGCTTCTTGTATCAAACAACCTGGGCTTGTACCCATTGTCCGGCAATTGCACCAATGAATGATGAATGCGGATAGTAACAGCTTCTGCTGATGGTGTTACACTCTGCAGGTAATTCCCCACTTCGCCATCATTATTAACAAAGGTTAATGTTACTTCCAGTTCTGAATTGAGTGGAAAATTTTTACAACGTGGCAAATACGTCACACTCCTGCTCTTATCTAATTGATAATTGCCCTGCCGCATACGGCGGAGGGTATTGCTCACCTTCATGGCATCACGCAGAAAAAAATCAGTTGCATCCACCAAATATGCTCCGTTACTTTCTGCTTCCACGGTAAACCCCCACAAGGCAGATTGTGCAAATGATTGCTCCACTGCCTGTTTTTCTGCTGCATCATTACTCAATGCACGGTAAGCATAATTGGGTTGAATCAATAATAGTTTCCGTCCCACTTTAGTAAACTTCACAATACGTTCATCGCCGGGCAACGCACGGTCCAACCCAATATCATTGGAACCAATAGCCGCCGGCATAGAGGTGCAATACAAAAATTCAGTTTCTGTTTTATTAATTTCCAGCCACAGCTTACCGCTGTTCTCATCCCAGTAATAATTCAACCAGCCTTCAAATTTTTTGAGGCCATTTGTTTTTTCTTCAATAGTGGGGAGTTTTTGTGCAGCAGTTGCTAATGGTAATAATACAAGGAGCAGCAAATAAATTCTCATACGCTGTTAATTAGGCGTACAAGGTAACACATGAACAGTATTTACAAAAACAGAAATTAATGAAGGGCTACTCTGCATCTTTTTGACTTTTCCACCAGCGCCATCCTATAAAACCCATAATGGCAAAAGGTGCCGCCATTAAGTAAATGATGGCCGTATTTAAAGCAGCAGCGGGTTTTTCACCCATTTGAGAAGCAGTTTTAGTGCAGATGGAGCATTGTGCAGATGCATCTGCCCGTATTACTAAAAATGTGATAAGAAAAATCAGCAGTATCATTCCCCACTTTTTCATGTTCTGAAGTTTGGTGTAAAGTTAGGGATAGAACAGACGGGAAGAATAAGAGTAAGGAACAATTTTTTGGTAACAGGCGCCTGTACATACGAGGGAACGTTTTTGCGTCGCACATGTGAACGTTCCTTTTCCAATTGGTCTCTTTGTTCAGGAAAGAAACTTCACTTCAATAATAAAAAGGCAACACCTTAGTAAAAAGGTATTGCCTTTTTATGAGCTTTATTTTTCTTTTCGTCTCCTGGTTACGCCTATCATCGTTACCATACTCAGCAATGCCAGTGAAGCCATAAAAATATCTTTACCTGCTTCTTTCTTTGGAGCTTCCGCTTTTACTTCCCTGCTCACTGTTGCATAAGACGCAGCAGCAACATTGGCAGCTTCATCAGTATCCATCACCACATCCCAGTCATCATAACCTTTTCCTGTGAGTGCTGCCAGCATATCCATTTCTTTTTTGCGGCGTTCTTTTAATTCTTTCAGATATTTTTTTCCTGCCTCACAATTCAAATCTCCCGTTGCAGGATGTGTAATGATATAACGTGCCTGGTAATTTTCCCTGTTGGGTGTTTCCTGGAATACTAAATCCTGTGCAAATGCCTTGCGGTTGTAACGCACATGCAGCCTGGTGAAAAAAACATTCTGGCTTTTTGTTTCGTACTGGTTTACATAATCATTATAAGCATCCTTGCCCAGCCACCACACACCGGCTTTTAATAAATCATCATAGTTGGGCGGTTCACTTACACAGGGGTCGCATTTCATATAATTACTTGGGCTTACATCCCATGCATACTCCAAAAACAAAATGCTTTGATTTTGCTGCAGCCACTGATGCTGAAAGGTATTGGCATAAAAGTTTCCGAAGTTGGTGTTTACAAAGAGTGGAATATTTTTTCCGGTTGGCATTTGTGTAGTTCTGTAGTTGGTGCTTTCAACACGACCATTCCTGGTAAGTGCATACACAATCATATCCTGGTCGCCATCGGCGTTGGCCATACCCAAACGGATGGGCAGCATAAACTTGGGTGAATTAAATTTGATTTGTATCGGACGCAATTGTTCAAAACCCAGGTTTTCCTGTTCTTCCACATTCACCTTCACCACAAAAAATTTCATATTGCTTTTAATGTAAGGCTCCAGTACTTCTGCTGCGCCTTTGGGAATTTTATATTTGTTAGCCGTGAGCCATTTGTATAAACCGCCCGATTCTTCGGCACTGAGTATAACAATATCATATTCTCCAACGGTATAAGTTGCTTCAACTTTTACTTTGTATTCTTCTTCGTCTCTATTCGCTTTATTTCTTAGTCCATAGCCCTGAACAATAACCTCAGATGCTGATGCCTTATCCATTTTACTGTATTCCATTTGCTGACAGGGGTTTTGATCATAATACTCCACCAGCCTCGGCTTGGAATAATCATTGAGCCGTTGAAACAAATCTGCTTCCACTACTTTAATATCTGATTTTTTTAACACAGTGGGCACAGGTACCACCATTGCAAAATCAGTAACATCACCTTTAAAGTCATTGCTCATGGTAATTACAGTTCGGTCGCCATCACGAACCAATATTACCTGTGATGTTTTGTTGGTGAGGGTACCATCTGCTTTGCTTACATAAAAACCGCAGAAAGCCCACACATCATGACTGGCAAATACCAGCACTAAAAATGCGGCGATTGTTTTTTTCTTCATTGTATTTTGTTTTAATTTTTATTTACCGCTAAGGCGCTAAGGCGCAAAGGGATTGATTAAATACGCTGAGTAATTGATTGCTTACTGATGGGTAAAGATTTTGTACTGTGCCATTCAAACCGTTTCGCTTTCATCAACCAGTCCAATATTGGAACCAGAGGCGCAGCAAATACCAATACATAAATGGGCGTGCTGTTCATCCACTTAAAAGCGCTGAGATAAAATGCAACAGCAGCAATCAATACTGCCCAAATAATTCTTGCTGCTTTATGATTGGGCGCTGTTTTGGGATCACTGATCATGAAAAAAGAGAACAGTAATAAACTACCTGTTGAAACAGACTGAACAAATACATCAAATGACCAGTTGAGATAAATGATTTGCCGTGTAAACAACAATCCTGTAAAAGTGAAGAGGAATGCCAGTGTAATATCCAGTTTCTGCACTCTTGTAACTACAATCAAACCTAAACAACATACGGCAAAGAAAATAACGATGCCGCTTCCCCATTGTGCAGGTGAGAGCCATGCTTCTTTTGTAATGAGAATGGTTGCAACAATTCCAAATGCTGATGGATTAAAAATGTGTTTGCCTTTGTACCGAAAAATATATTTTGATAAAACCGTTAATGCTGCTGCCAATACACAGATGTACCACCGATTGGTTTTTAGTAACAAACATAAACTGAAACAACTCACTAATGCACTCTTCCATCCGCCGCTGCTCCAATGCAGTGGAGAAATTATTTTTTTGGATGTTATGGAATCTGCTGCCCATTGCATCAGCAGGCCTGTTCCGATGTATAAACTGTATTCCATCCATGCTGCTTTCCATTGGAGAAACAGGATTCCGTAAGAAAGAAAAAGAAGCTGGAATGCCATTTGAAAATACCGGGCATCTGTTGGTTTTGGCGCCGCATCCATAAAATGAAATTTGATAATGGGATGTGGCGTAATAAACAATTACATAAGAAAAGAAGGAAAAAGTTTTGTTAACGGGATAAGACCTGACAGGTTAAGCTAAATCATTATTTATGAAATAAACATAATGGCTGAATTAAAAGCATTAACCTGTCAGCGTCGGATTTAAAGCGGCATCCCCTTTTTTGAAACTGACAGGTTTATACCTGAAATTGAAAAGCTGCTGACAAGAGATAAAAAGCATTAAACTTATCAACCTGTCAGGTCATGGAGCAGCCTGCTTCATCTTCTGCTCCAGTAATTTTTTTTCGATAACAGATTGGGTAAGTTCAGATGCTTCTTTAAAGTATTGTTTGGCTTTATCATAGTCTTTTAATTGCCAGTGCAGCTCGCCCAATGTTGCAGGAAGTAAATAATATTTTTTAACAGAATCAATATCCGTAATTGCTTCAATGGCTTTAATGGCTTCGGCGGCCCCTTTTAATTCTGCAATGATTATGGCACGGTTGAGTGCAATAACAGGCGATGGATAATAATTATACAATAAGTTATAACAGTTGAGAATATGGTTCCAGTTGGTATGGGCATAATCACGTGCAATGGCATGTTCATAAGCAATACCTGCTTCAATATGATACTTGCTCATTTGCTCACCGGCGGCCGATTGCTCCAGGTGATAGATGCCGTTTTCAATAAGTGCACGGTTCCATTTTTTCCGGTCCTGTTGTTTGAGCAACAAAATATTTCCCTGTGCATCCATGCGTGCATCATTGCGTGATGCTGTAAAACACATGAGCGCCATCAATGCATGTGCATTTTCGTGCGGCACAGCCGGGCTGCGGCAAATCAATTCACACAAACGCAATGCTTCCTGCATTACATCACGCCGAATCAGCTCTTCATGATTGGTGGAATTATATCCTTCATTAAACAACAAATAAATGGCAAGCAAAACAGAGTCCAGTCTTTCTTCTAACTGGTTTGGCGGCGGCAATTCAAACGCAATATTGTTTTCTTTAAAAGTTTGCCTGGCACGGTACAAACGTTTTTCAACCGCATCATAACTGCTTACATAAGCCTTTGCAATTTCTGATACACTGAAACCGCAAAGTGTTTTTAAGATAAGCGTTACCTGTGCTTCGGTTGAAAGCGAAGGATGACAACATACAAACATCATTTGCAAACGGTCATCATCAATACTTTTGGTGGTAACCAGTTCATTCATTGCTGGTACCAGTGAGTAGCCTGATTGCAACAGTGGGGTAAGTTGCTTTGCATATTGCTCCGAGCGTTTTTGTTTGCGCAGCGTATCAATTGCTTTGTTACGGGCGGCAGTAAAAAGCCAGGCAGTTGGGTTATCCGGCAAGCCGTTTATTTTCCAGTTGCTCAATGCATGTAATAAAGTATCCTGCACCACATCTTCGGCCATTTGCAAATTGTGTACGCCAAATACTTTGGTGAGTACCGATACCAGCTTTCCCCATTCATGCCGGAAGAGATGTTCAACTGTTTGTTCTATGTTGGGCAATGATTGCAGCTTTCCCTGTTTTTAGTATTCTAAAATTAACAACAATGTTTGAAAGCTGTGAGAGGAATTGCCGGGAGAACTGCAGATGCATTTTTGCACAGACGATAAAGTGTGCGACGACGAAGATGCCCGCCCGTACCGAACGCTTGTAACAAACAAATAAAACAGGTACGTTCGGGCGGGCCATTTACACTTAAGCCGGAATCAAAAATATCCCACAAAGACATAAAAAACGCAGATTGCTTCTTTTGTGCCTTTGCGGAAAAAACTTTACTGCTTCGGAAAATTCGGATTGGCTTTTAACTCCGCAATCTGCAAAGTATGCCGTTTGGTGTGGGCAGATAAAAACAACAGCAGTTGATATGCATCCACCATACCAAGCGGTGTTTGTGCAACACGGTTCCGCATATCTTCTTTGGTTTCACTCATGTATTTAATCAATGCTTCACGACGTTCATTAAAAAGTTTTAGTGCGTAAGAACCAGCCATTCCTGTTGGGTAAAACCCTTCTCTTGTTTTTACTTTAAAGCTTCGGTTAGTAAGCATCCTTTTCACCATATCATCGCTCACCTTTACTTCACTGCGCTTTTCAGGAGTGGCGGGAGCTTTCATAATACCGCTATACCAGTCAAACAGATTTTTTTCAGAGATGGCAATATGCTCCACGCAATTAGCAGCGCTCCACACAGAGTCGGCAGGTTTCCAGTTGAGTTGCGTCTCACTCAATCCTTTAATTTCATCGGCCACGCCTTTTTGTGTTTCTTTAAAATAAGCAATGGCATTGTTTCTTTCTTCATCCGTAATGGGGTCTTTAACAGATGACACAAAACTGAACAGAAACAAAAGCGTAACGGCAAATACTATCTTTTTCATGTGTTTATTTTTTATTGTTTTTTTAGCCACATAGAATATCCATAAAAATTAGCATCGCTGATAGTATAAGGTAGCTTGCTAATTTTTATGGATATTTCATAATTGAAATTGTAAGGTGAAAGAAAAATGGAAGGAATACAAGGTGGATGTAAATCCTTCCACTTACAAATTTCTTATGCAGGCATATCAATCTTCTGTACCTGGCGAACAATTACACTGCCTCCGGTTGCATAATCAGGATAATCTTCACAAAGCGAAACAGCTTCATCATAATCTTTGGCGTTAACAATAAAATAACCTCCGATGATTTCCTTGCCTTCGGTAAAAGGCCCGTCAGTTACATTTTTGTGACCGCCTTTTAATACTTTACCTGTTGGCAAAAGCGCTTCGCCACTATCATATTTGCCAGCCTGTGCCAGTTTGTTAATCCAGGCAAACCATTTGCCCATTGTTTCTTCCATTTGTTGCGGAGATGCCTGTGTGCCCTGGTAGGGCGCCTGAAAGAGAAGCATAAACTTTTCCATATTTGTTGTTTTAATTGTTTGAGATGATTTATTGAATGACGATTTAAGAAAATAAAACCAGACAAAGTTTTGAAATTATTTTTTCAAATTTTTTAAACAGGCTTTCCATGGCTTCCAGTAAAAGCTGTTCCAGCCATCTTTCAGCGCTTTGAACTGGTTACCGGGCACATTAGCATGAGTCATGTACACTGTTGCATCTTTACCCGTTTGCTCAAATAATAAGATAAAGGTTGATTCTGCATCAGCAGCTGCCCAATCTGCAGCACGCCAGCTCTGAACAATCAATTGATTGGGGATGAGCTGCAAATTTTTCCCAAAACAATAATTGTCATAGGCTGAAAATTTTGCACCTTCTTTCCGCTGGATTTTTGCAGTGCCGCCTGTAACCACGCTGTGCAGTTTGGCATCCATATATAAATTGTACAAAACCGAAACATCTGTGTTTCGAAACTGAATGGTTTGAAGAATTGTTTTTGCCATAACCGGGATTTTGAATGATTAATATACTCTATGACGAACGGAATTGCAAGAACCGGACATGCCGTTCAAAAAAAAGTTCCTGCAGGGTTTGAAAACAATTTCCACTTTAAATTTCGTTAATACAAAAACAATGAAATATGCAATCAGTTGGTTTGAAATACCAACAAATGACATTGACAGGGCACAGCAATTTTATGAAACCATTTTTGAGATTAAGCTCAACCCGCTGGATATGCCCAATATTAAAATGAGAATGTTTCCACTTGATAATCCTTTAGAAGGTACAGGCGGGGCATTGTGTTATGCCGAAGGGTTTTATAAAGCATCAGCTACGGATGGGCCACTTTTGTATTTGAATGGTAATCCTGATGTGCAACATGTTTTAGATAAAGTGGAAGCAGCCGGCGGCAAAATTCTTGTGCCTAAAACACAAATAAGCGAAGAGTATGGTTACATGGCAGTGTTTTTAGATACAGAAGGTAACCGCATAGCATTGCACAGTGTACCGGAAAAACACCTGCAACCATGAAAAAACCAGTCGCTATATTATTTTTCTTTCTTTTTGTCTGTTCAGAACCAGTAAAACCAGTTCAAAAAACAATTCAATCTTTTGTAAAGCTCAAAGGTGATTGGCAAATGAAAGAAGCCGGTGGCATTGTAACCGAAAGCCGGTGGCAGGTAAATGATACATTGATGGAGGGAAGGTCTGATTTTATCAAAGCTGATTCAGTAATTTCTTTTGAAACAATAAGGATTTATAAAAAGAATGATGCATTTTATTACGAAGCCAAAGCAGCAGGGCAAAATAATGAACAACCTGTTTCATTTCTTATTACTTCCTGTTCAGACAGCGGCTTTGTTGCAGAAAATCCGCAGCACGATTTTCCAAAGCGAATCACTTACAGGTTCATCAACAAAGATTCTGTTTATGCATTGGTTGATGACGGTGCTGCAACACCGGCTAAGAAATCTGATTTTGATTATTCAAGAAAAAAAGCAAAGTAATATATAGGCTTAGCAGAATCTATTTTTATTTTTAAGTATTTGAAATGATTGCCGGAAGGCGCTGTTGGTTTGAGGAGATGGAATATAAATTTATAAACTCTTATTATGCCTTATAGCGAAAAACTTGCAGCCCGTGTTCGTGAACGCATAACACAAACACATAAAATTTCTGAAGAAAAAGAAATTTTTAAAGGATTATGCTTTATGGTGGATGATAAAATGTGTGTGGCGGTTCATACTGATGAAATCATGATCCGTATCAATCCGGCGCTTGATGAAACAGTGCGGGAGATGCCCGGTTGCAAACCGATGAAAATGAAAGAAAAAATTTTAAAAGGCTATTATTATGTAAGTGATGATGTGCTGAAAACGAAAAAGCAACTGGAATACTGGGTAAACCTGGCGCCGGAGTTTAACAAAATTGCAAAGGCAAGTAAGAAGAAAATAAAAAAGAAAACTGCGACTGTTACCACTGCTAAGAAAAAATAAAGCTTCTTTACCTCAACAAACCTGCTTTTCTTCTTTGTACAGCCCCTGAAATTCAGTACATTTACAGAACAGAAAATGGAACAAAAACGACCGCATATTATCAATCAGCAATTGCTATGGGAATATGATTTGGATACCTTCAACTATAACAAATCATACAAAATTGTTATTGAGAGAGTGCTCGAAAGAGGCAACCTGGAGGAGTGGCGGGAAATGGTACAATTCTATCCCCGTGAAAAGATATTAGAGACTATTGAATGGAGTGCACAGTTGGATAAAAGAGATAAAGATTTCTGCCGTTTCTTTCTTGACTCAGAATTTTTACATGCTGCATAAAGACCCCCGCATTATTGCACCGGACACTTTTTTTTTAATTCAGGAATTACAAAGTATTTCTGAGCTTAAAGAATTTTATCTTGTTGGCGGCACTTCACTTGCCCTGCAAATGGGTCACAGAAATTCAATAGACATTGATTTGTTTACACAAAAAGATTTTAATGCCGAAGAAATTGAAACTGTATTAAAACCAAAATTTCATTTTACTGCAACCCTCTTCAAAAAAAACACCATGCTGGCATCTGTCAACAATATCAAAACAGATTTCATCAAACACGACTATCCCTTCATCAAACCGCCCATACAGGAAGATGGTATTTCTTTCCTGAGCAAAGAGGATATCAGTGCAATGAAACTGCACGCCATTATTCAAAGCGGCAAACGTCTGAAAGATTTTATTGACATCTATTATTTACTGGAGCATTTCAGCATGGATGAAATGATTGGGTTTTTCAAAAAAAAATATGCTTACACCAATCCGTTAATAGCTTTGCGGGCTGTAACTTATTTTGATGATATAGATGAAAACATTGACCCGCCTAAACTACTTCACCCGCTGAAAACTGAACAAATCAAAAAAAGAATACAGGAAGCCGTGTTAAAGCCCTCAAAAACCTTTAAATAAATATTTTATGCAATCCAAAGCAACCACCGTTGATGCGTATTTGGCAGAACTGCCCGAAGACCGGCGAAAAGCAATTGCCAAACTCCGCAGTGTAATTAAAAAAAACCTGCCCAAAGGTTTTAAAGAAGAAATGAACTATGGAATGATGGGCTGGAGTGTACCGCACAGCATTTACCCGGCAGGGTATCATTGCAACCCCAAAGACCCTTTGCCTTTTCTCGGGCTGGCTTCACAAAAAAACTTTATAGCAGTTTATCACATGGGCATCTATGCAGATCCCAAACTGCTCAAATGGTTTACTGATACGCATGCAAAAGCTTCGGCTAAAAAATTGGACATGGGCAAGAGTTGTATCCGTTACAAAAAGCCGGAAGATATTCCCTATAATTTAATTGGTGAACTGGCTTCAAAAATTACAGTGGATGAATGGATTGAACAGTATGAAACTGTACTTAAAAACAGCCGTAAGAAAAAATGAACTTAAACAAACTCACTCCCCTGCTGCGCACCACTCAGCTCAAAGAAACAGTTGACTGGTATGTAAATGAGCTGGGTTTTACCTGTACAGATTTTGTACCGGCATGGGGTTTTGTCCCGATAGCTATCGGGATGCAGTTGCATAATGCAGATATTATGCTGGCAACTCCAATTAAACACATTATTTTTGATACACCCAGTTTCACCGGTTCACTTTATATCAATACAAATAATACTGACGCCTGTTGGGAAAAGCTCAAAGACAAATGCAAAGTTTGCTATGCAATTGAAACTTTTGATTATGGCATGCGGGAGTTTGGCGTGTATGATATCAATGGATATTTGTTACAGTTTGGTCAACCGGTATATACAAATGAATAACTGTTGAATGTTTCTTCAATCATAGTTTTACTTACACAATTAATCCTTTTGTTTTGAAAGCAGTTGTTTATACCAACTATGGTTCACCGGATCAACTTCATTACACTGAAGTAAAAAAACCTGTGCCCAAACCAAATCAAGTGTTGATAAAAGTAGTTGCCTCCTCCATTAACTCATGGGATGGAGATTTGCTCAGAGGCAAACCCTTTCTTGTACGAATGTTTGGAGGCTTGTTTAAACCCAAACAAAAAATTCTCGGTGCTGATATTGCAGGAATTGCTGAAGCTGCTGGCAGCGATGTAAAAAATTTCAAACCCGGTGATGAAGTGATGGGTGATATTGCAGGCGCAGGCTTTGGTGGTTTTGCTGAATATGCAGTGGCGCCGGAAAAATTGTTATGCAAAAAGCCAAAGCAACTTTCGTTTGAACAGGCGGCTGCTTTACCACAAGCAGGTTTACTGGCCATTCAGGGTTTGCGTTATCAAAAACAACTCAAAGAAGGAGATAAGGTTTTGATTAATGGAGCAGGAGGCGGAGCAGGCCCCATTGCTTTACAATATGCAAAATCATTGGGCGCTGTTGTAACCTGTGTTGATAAAGAAGAGAAATTTGAAATGCTGCGTTCATTAGGCGCTGATGATTTCATTGATTACAGAAAAGAAGATTATACCGGCAATGGAAAGCAATACGATTATATTCTTGATGTAACTGCACACAAACGGGTTGCTGATTATAAGCGTGCATTAAAACCCAACGGTGTGTTTGCCATGATTGGCGGCTCTATGGGATGGTTGTTGTTTCAAATGATGCTGGTGCAACCCTTGCTTTCAAAGTACAGAAAACAAAAGCTGGGTATTATGGGTTACCGTGTAAGCACAGTTGCCCTTGAAGAATTAGCATTACTTGCGTCTGAAAAAAATATATTGCCGGTAATTGATTCTGTTTTTCCACTGGAAGAAACAGTACAGGCTTTCCGTCATTTTGAAAAAGGGAATTTTAAAGGAAAGATTGTGATTTCTGTAAAGGGAATCTGAATTTTTTATTGCATAAAATATGAATACAACGTGGCATTTCCCCATTATGATTCTTTTTTCACTGCTTATCTTTTTTGCAGTTATAAGATTGGTTGTATCAAAAGAGGAGTTCAAACAAAAAAGAAACGCCATTCTGCTGTTGTCGCTGATTGTTGTAGTGATTGATATGCTCATGGGCAGGTATGGCGCAAAGTTTTCATTGCCATGGTGGATTTATTACCCTGTACCGATGCTGATGACGGTGTTATTGCCGCCGGTTGTTTTAAAAATGAACAAAACAAAAACTATTCGTTATTTAATCCTGAGTTTTTTATCAGCTCCGTTTATTCATTTTTGCCTTTCGTTCTTTTTAGGATGGAAGGAGTATATGCCGTTTTGGGAAATACCATCGTTGCAATCGTTTTTGTAATTATCAGGCTGAATGATTTTGATTAATGATTTCAAATAATTTTTCTGCATCTTCTTTCTTAAACAACTGTGTGCCGTCATTCATAGTGGCAGCGCTGCCACAGGCAACTCCAAAGCGGATGGCTTCACGCAACGGTTTTTCTTTTTGCAGCATATATGTAATACCTGCCACCATACTGTCTCCCGCACCAACTGTGCTTCGTGTTATAACTTTTGGAGCAGGGCAAAAATATTTTTTGTCTTTGCTCACCAGCCAGGCGCCATCGCCTCCCATACTCACCACTATCATTTCTGCATAACCATCAAAGAGGGCCTGCTGGGCTGCATCATCCACTTCACTTTTTTCAAGCCGCTCCACATTGAGCATTTTACAAAGCTCACTGATGTTGGGTTTGATCATGTATGCATGTTTGCCTTTTAATGCCTGTAATGCCGGGCCGCTTGTATCAACAATACATTTGGCACCAACAGCATTAGCCTGTTTTACAATCAAGCCGTAAAAATAATCCGGCAGGCCGGGAGGCAAGCTGCCGCTGGCCACTACAAATGTTGGAGAAAAGGAGCGGATATGATCTACCAGTGTTACAATTGTTTCTTCCTGCACCGCACGGCCGGGAAAGGTAAAACGGTATTGATTGATGGTGGCGTTTTCCAGCACAATCCAGTTTTCTCTTGTTTCCACTTTGGTATCTACTGCATGAAATAAAATTTCTTCTTCTTTCAATAAAGAACAAAGCATATTGCCGTTATGCCCGCCTGCAGGAAATAAGGCTACAGAAGAAGCATCTAATTTTTTTAACGCTTTGCTTACATTAATGCCGCCACCGCCGGGTTCATTCACCACTTCTGTACAACGAAGTTTACTTTCAGGCTTTAACGCTTCTACTGATGAACTTTTATCAATGCAGGGGTTGAGTGTAATGGTGAGGATCATCTTTTAAACTTTAAACTGCAAAATTATAATTTCCCGGGTGGAAGATAAGTTTGGATTTGATGACTTTCATCACCGCCATTAAAAACATTCAACAGCTATCAGTTAAACGAATGTGTTTCAATTTCCGTAAGCACCAGTTCAATCCGCTTCTTTAATGTTTCGTAATCAGTATAGCCCCTTGCTAAAAGGTGAAATTTATTTTCTGTTGCCTGCATCAGCACCTGCGGAAAACCGGTTACCTGTAATTGTTTGCAGAGCTGAAAATCATAATATGCTTTTTCTTTGTATGTTTCAGATTTCAGCTTTTCATAAAAATCATCAGCGTTGATGTGATATTGTTCCAGCAGGTGGCGGTAGGCTTCATTATCAGTTAAATCCCTGCCTTCATCATACAAACTGTACTGCATATCAGCAATAAAGTTTACCAGTTGCTCAGGATAAATTTCTTTAAACACACTCAGGGCAATTGCCGGTTTTTCTGATGAAGGGAACCAGTCACTTTCAGCAGGATTATTAATATGCCATAAATAATCTGCGCCAAACTTAATTCCGGTTAGTTCTTCCACTCTTTGATAAGCACCTTTGATATAACCTGCTGTTGCACTGATGTGCACCGGTTCTTCCGGCAATACCATTCCACCACTTAAAACTTCTGTATGAAATTTGGTTTTGTATTCTTCAGCAATTTGTTTGATGACGGGGCTGAAACCGTAACACCATCCGCAATACGCATCGTAACAATAAATAAGAAGAGGTTGCATGGTGCAAAGATAAATAACTTAGACCTATAAGGTTTGCCAGGCAGGGTGAACAGCGCTGCAACCCTAATAGGTCTGTACAAATATCAATGCGCCTCCAGCCAGTTATCGCCGGTTCCTGCTTCTGCAATAACAGGCACATTGTTTGGTAAAATCATTGCTGTTTGCATACTTTCCAAAATCAAGGCTTTCATCTCCCCCGCTTCTTCTTTCAGCACATCAAACACCAGTTCATCATGCACCTGCAAAATCATTTTACTTTTTAGTTTACTTTTTATTAAAGCAGCATGTGTTTTGATCATGGCGAGTTTAATCATATCAGCCGCTGTTCCCTGTATGGGTGAATTAATAGCATTACGTTCTGCAAAACCACGAACGGTGAAGTTGGATGAATTAATATCCCTCAGCCAGCGTTTTCTTCCCATCAATGTTTGTACATAGCCATGCTCTCTTGCAAAGTTGATGGTATCATCCATGTATTTTTGAATACCGCTGAATTCTTTTTTATAGTTATCAATAATTTCCTTTGCTTCTGTGCGGCTGATGCCCAGGTTATCAGCCAAACCAAATGCACCCTGCCCGTAAATGATTCCGAAGTTTACACTCTTTGCTTTATAACGCATTTCTTTGGTTACATCTTTCTCTTCTATTTTGTACACTTTAGCAGCAGTGGCTGTATGAATGTCTTTGTTTTGAATAAAAGCATCGCACATGGCAGGATCACCACTGATAGCTGCCACTATGCGCAATTCAATTTGCGAATAATCAGCGCTTACAAGCACATGATTGTTATCTCCTGGCACAAATGCTTTTCGTATTTCTTTTCCCCTGTCTGTACGCACAGGGATATTTTGCAGGTTGGGATTGTTGCTGCTCAATCTTCCTGTTACTGCAACTGCCTGTGCATAGGTAGTGTGTACCCTTCCTGTTTTTCTGTTAATCAACAAAGGCAACGCATCTACATAAGTTGATTTCAGTTTGGTGAGCTCACGAAAAGCAAGTATATCAGCAACCACCGGGCTTGAGTGTGCCAGCCTGAGCAACACATCTTCACCGGTTGCATATTGCCCGGTTTTTGTTTTTTTGGCTTTGGGGTCTAATTTCAAATGATCAAACAAAACCTCGCCTAATTGTTTGGGTGATGCAAGGTTGAATTTCAAACCCGTTGAGCTGTAAACATTCTGTTCTGCTTCTTTTGCTTCTTTCTCTAACTGTTTTGAATACTCATTTAAAAAATCAACATCCACCCTGATGCCTTCAAACTCCATATCTGTTAACACTTTTACCAATGGGTTTTCCACTTCATAAAACACACGCTCCACTTCTTTTTCTTTAAGCAGGGGAAACAAAGCATGTTTTAGTTGAAGTGTAATGTCTGCATCTTCAGCCGCATACTCTTTAATTTTTTCCAGCTCCACATCACGCATCGTGCCCTGGTTCTTTCCTTTTTTGCCAATGAGTTCATCAATAGGTACGGGTTCATAGCCAAGGAACTGTGCGCTTAATACATCCATACTTCGTTTACCATCAGGCTCCACTACGTAATGCGCCAGCATGGTATCAAATAAATTTCCTTTCAACTCCACACCATACCATTTCAACACCAGCAAATCATATTTGGTATTTTGGCCGATCCATATTTTGCTTTCATCAGCAAACAACTCAGAAAAATAAGAGAGGATTTTTTGGGTTTCATTTTGATCTGCAGGGCAGGGAACATAATAACCTTTATGCGGTTCATGAGAAAAACTCATGCCCACCAGTTCACAATCATTCGCATCAATGCCGGTGGTTTCCGTATCAAAACAAATTTCTTTTTGCTTTGATAAATCAGTTATTAATTGTTTTATTTCTTTTTCTGTTGTTACAGCAATGTATTCATGCGGGGTATTATTAATATTTTTAGAAGCGCCAAAACTATTGTCGGTTGTTTCTTCAGGCGTATCGCCTTCTTCTTTTACGGTTTCATCTGTGTTTACAACGGTTTTCTTTTCTTTTCTCACTTCACCCATTGTGGTATCAATCACATTGCCAAACAAATCTGTTTGAACGCCGGAAGGAATTTCTTTTTCAATGATTGTTTTCTTGGCAGGTGTTGCTATGGCTTCGCCTAAAATACGCTGACCGATGGTTTTAAACTCCAGCTCTGTAAATATGTCCCGCAGCAGCTCTTTATTCATTTCCTTCAAACGAAAATCTTCTTCATGAAACTCCACCGGCACATTGGTAATAATGGTGGCCAGTTTTTTACTCATGATGGCTAACTCTTTTCCTGCTGCAATTTTTTCGCCCATCTTTCCTTTGATGTTGGCGGCATTGGCCAGTACATTTTCCATGGTGCCATATTCCGCTAAGAGCTTTGCTGCTGTTTTTTCACCCACACCGGGTATGCCGGGAATATTATCAACACTGTCACCCATCATTCCCAAAATATCAATTACCTGGTTCACATCTTTAATCCCCCATTTGGCACAAACTTCTTCGGGCCCCATAATTTCAACATCACCTCCCTGGTAACCAGGTTTGTAAATTTTTATTTTATCTGTAACCAATTGCCCGTAATCTTTATCCGGCGTAACCATAAACACTTCATATCCTGCATTGGCTGCCTGTTTGCTTAATGTACCCACTACATCATCTGCTTCATATCCATCCAGCTCCATAACAGGAATATTAAACCCACGAATAATTTTTTTGATATCAGGAACGGATGCCAGCAAATCTTCCGGTGCATCCTGGCGGTTGGCTTTATACTCTGCAAAATCTGTATGCCGTTCAGTTGGCGCTGCTGTATCAAAACAAACAGCCATGTGTGTGGGCTTCTGATTGTTGATGAGTTCAATCAATGTATTGGTAAACCCAAACTGTGCGTTGGTGTTTTTACCTTTTGATGTATTACGGGGGTTGCGTATGAGTGCATAATATGCACGGAAGATGAGTGCAAACGCATCAAGCAGGAATAATTTTTTTTCTGGCATGCTGCTAAGGTAAGTTCCCTGTCATCCATTAGCAAACCATTGATGCAATTTTTACAGAGAAATCAACACAAACAAATACAGGGGGTGGTAGAAACCACCCCCGCAAAACTTACATTATGAGAAAATTCTGGACAGGCAAAAAATATAGGGTACGGACTAGCCTGTAATAGTCACACTATTATTAAATAATCTTATGTAACGGGATTATTATTTTACTTCTGCCACTTCTGTTTCAGAAGGCTTTGGCTGTTTTACTTCAGCCATCTGTTGCCTGGGCGCAGCAGATTTACCTGAAGCTATACGGGCCAGGAAAGAATCCTCCTTGTAAAACACGTTTAAATAAATGGCGAAAAGGAAAAAGACGAACGAGAAGAAACGCAATGGTTTTTTCATTGTATTGGAGTTTAGTTTTTCTTGAATAATTGGACAATCCAAAAATACAATGCGTATTTGATAAAACAAAACAGGTTTGTATGTTTTTTTAAAATTAAGGGTTACTACTTTTGCCATCGTAATATTACGCAGGAAAATACTGATGGCTTTGTAATAAGGTTTCCCTGCAACAAGCCCGTTTATTTCTTTAAATTAATATGGTTATGAAAAAAGTATTCTTTGCCGGCTTACTGGGCTTACTTCTGTTTGAAGCAGCGAATGTGTATTTTATTATGCCGATGCCGGGCAGCCAGCAAATGAACAGTATTGATGCTGCTTATTTTTTATACAGGTACCGCTGGATATTCAGGGTATTGTTTGCTGTTCTTATGCTGATGGGTTTATGGAAAAGCGAATGGAAACGAAAATGGGTTCCGTTTACAGGGATAGCAATTGCCGGTATGATTATTTATCTGCTGAATTTTAAGATGGCTGCTGATGCTATGTTTCGCCAGCCAAAAGAATTACGGCTGTTAAATGCAAAAGAAAATAAAGTTGACAGCAACCGGTTGGTGATTGGGATTGAAATAAATGGTGAAGCAAAAGCATACCCGGTGCAGTTTATTGGATATCATCATCACCTGCAGGATACTGTTGGCGGCACACCTGTACTGGTTACGTATTGTACCGTGTGCAGAACAGGAAGGGTGTTCAGCCCCTTTATCAATGGCAAACGGGAAACATTTCGTTTAGTGGGTATGGATCATTTTAATGCGATGCTTGAAGATGCAACCACCAAAAGCTGGTGGCGGCAATCAACCGGTAAAGCGATTGCAGGCAAATTAAAAGGTGCAAGGCTGAATGAACTGATGAGTCATCAAACTTCATTAAAGCAATGGCTGAGCTTACACCCTAATTCGCTCGTGATGCAGGCTGATCCTGCGTTTATCAATCAATACGACAGTTCCTTTAAATATGAAAGTGGAACAAGTAAAAGTAAACTCACAGGTACTGACAGCAGCTCATGGAAAATGAAATCATGGGTAGTGGGTGTGAAAATGATGAACAATAACACCAAAGCCTACGACTGGAACCGCTTAAAAAAAGAGCGCATGATTGTGGACACAAATGAAAACCCTGCTGTTCTTTTAGTACTGGCTAATGATGAAAAAAGTTTTTTTGCTTATGAACTGATGAATGCAGATGTGCAGTTGTTATTTTTAAATGATACCATTACTTATAATCACAAACATTTCCGCATTAATGGAAAGGGAATTGATACAGCCGCTTCATTAAAAGCATTGCCCGCCTACCAGGAGTTTTGGCATAGCTGGCAAACATTTCAGCCGCAAACAAAAAAATAAATATTTACAGGAATAATACTCCCGGGAATATTTACTATACTTTCAGCAAAAACTTTTCCATGAAATATATTCTGGCGTGTTGTTGTATCCTCAATGTTCAGTTAGTAATTGCCCAGGGCAGGCTCATCCATTTTACGCCAACTTTATTTTACAATAAATTTTCTTTAAATCAAAAACCTGTTCTTACAATTCATGATGGAGATACAGTAAACACTGAAACAACTGATGCATTTGGTTTTGATAAACAGGGCGTAAGAAGACAAGGGGGCGGCAACCCTTTAACAGGCCCGTTTTACATAACGGAAGCAAAAGAAGGCGCTGTGCTCGCCATTACACTTATAAAAGTTGCATTGAACCGTTCTTATGCATTTACAACTGAAACATTTGCATCAAGAAGTTTACCAGATTCATTTGTAAAACAGTTTAAGAAATTTCATGTTGTAAAGTGGAAACTGGATTTGGAAAACATGCTTGGCAGTGTTGACAGTTCCTACACACCCTATACACATCTCCGGGATTTCAAAATTCCTTTACAGCCATTTCTTGGTTGTATTGGTGTGGCCCCTGCCAATAAGAAAAACGAAATCCTTAGTTTTTTTCAGGGAAACTTTGGAGGTAATTTAGATTACAGCAGTATTAAACAGGGAGCTACTGTTTATTTACCTGTTTTGCATAATGGCGCTTACCTGTACATTGGTGATGGGCACGCCGTTCAGGGTGATGGTGAAATTGCAGGCAATGCGCTGGAAACTTCCATGGATGTTTCATTTTCTGTAAAACTCATAAAACGGGAAACGCTTCAAATAAATTATCCAAGAGCTGAAGATGTTAATTATATTATGGCCATTGGTACAGGCAAAACACTGGACAAAGCATTGAAGATTGCAACCGCTAATTTATTGGCGTGGCTGCAAAAAGATTATGGACTTACACTGCAGGAGGCAACACAGTTTATGAGCGCTGCTATTGAATATACCATTGCAGAAATTGCCGACCCGGAAGTAACCGTGGCAGCAAAAGTAAAAAAGGAAATATTAAAGCGGCTTAATACCCCAAAGCATTGATTAATTTTTTGCGGACTTTATAATTACTAAAAGTTTACAAGGTTGAAATAATTAATAAGTAAGAACAGGTTTGTTGTTTTCACATTTCACTCCTTTGGGCATCTGGGGCACCGAGCAATCGGATATAGCACCGTGCTTTGTATTATACTTCTGCATTTGCTCTCCGTAAAAATTTACAAGCTTATAAAAACAATTGGTGTCTATTCCCCTGTTGTAAGGAATAAACTCAACAGGGCCGCCGCATGCTTTACTGCCAATGGGGATAATGCTAAAGTCAGTTGGTGAGGCGCAAGTATTAATCCGGGCCGTTTCCTTAACTGCTTTCAGCATTTCAGCGAGGGCAGCCTCATCTTCTTTCTCAGATGACTTATCCGTGATAGCGGTAAGCTCATATTCGCAAAGCTTTTGTATTTTTTCTTTTTTGCACGCAACATGGAACATGCTTACTGATGCAATGGCAAACAAAGCAAAAAATCTTTTCATACAAACTATTTTAAAACCCTGACAAAGCTGAACAGAAAAACGTTGCACCTGCAGGCATCACCAATGAACTATTCTGAAAGTTTTATTTTTTTACTGTTTTGTTGAATGTTTTATCTTTAGCCGCACTGAACGGCACAACAAATTATGCAGCAAAGCACACTCAAAAAATTATCCGAAGTTCTGGGTATCAGCATCTCCACTGTTTCAAGGGCATTGAAAGATCATCCGGATATTTCAGTTGCCACCAAAAATAAAGTGAAAGAGCTTGCCAAAGCCATGGAATATGAACCCAATGCCTATGCTGTTCAACTCCGCACAAGACAAAGTAATGTGCTGGGAATTTTGGTTCCATCCATCACCAATTTTTTTTATGACTCATTTATTGCAGCAGTGGAAGAAGATGCCAGGGCCAACGGTTATTCCGTTTTGATTATGCAGAGTGGCGACAGCGCCGTAACAGAAGCTGCCAGTTTACAAATTTTCAGAAAGAATATGGTGATGGGTTTGTTTGCTGCCGTTACCGTTGAAACAGACGACATGAGCCAGTTTGATAAAATGGAACTAATGGATGTGCCTGTGATTTTTATTGACCGTGTGCCGGAAGGAAAAAAATATTATAAAGTATCGCTGGCTGATGCGGAAGCAGCAACAATGGCTGCAGATGCCATCATTGAAGCAAAAAAGAAAAACGTTTTGGCTTTATTTGGTCATCCGCATTTAAGTTTAACCAAATTAAGGAAAGAAGCGTTTGTGCATTCCTTCACCACAAAAGCACCACAGGCAAAACTTACCATTCATCACCCCGATAGCATTGAACCTTCTTATGAAATTGCTTTGAAAGAATTAAAAGACAACAAGTATGACGTTGTGTTTTGCATGGGCGATTTAATTTTAATGGGCGTAATGAAAGCTATACATGAATTAAATCTGAAAGTACCTGAAGATATTGCTGTAATTGGTATCAGCAATGGATTTATTCCTTCACTGTATCACCCAAAAATTACTTATGTGGAAACAAGCGGTTACAAGCTGGGCAAACTTGCTTTTGAACAGATGCTGCAGCGTTTAAAGCATGAACCCGTAAGCGAAAACGTTTGCGTACCCGCTGTTTTGGCAGAAGGCGGTTCTTTGCAGTTGTTTTAGTTGGTAAGTTGTATTGTAAAAAGTACATTTAGCAAACAACCAACTTGCCATGAACAATTTCAGAATAAAGCTTTCTTTGTTTCTCAACTATTTTGTATTTGCCATTTTGCTCAACAGTGTGGGCACAGTGATACTGCTGGTGCAAACTTATTTTTCAGTAAACAAACAGGAAGCTTCTTATCTTGATCCTTTCAAAGACATCAGCATTGCCATTGCTTCTTTTATTGTAGGCGCTTTTATTTCCAGAATCGGTTATAAGAAATCAATGCTCATGGCATTAATGGCCGTGGCTATTTCCTGTTTCATCATTCCATCTGTAAAGTTTTTTATTGCTATTAAACTGCTGGCTGCAGTTGCCGGTTTTTCATTCGGGTTGATTAAAGTTTCTGTATTTGGCGCCATTGGTTTGGTAACCCATTCAGAAAAAGAACATTTGAGCCTGATGAATTTTATTGAAAGTTTTTTTATGGTGGGCGTGCTGAGCGGTTATTATTTGTTTGCTGCTTTTTCCAAACATCCGGAAACGGGTGATTGGTTTAATACTTACTATGTTATCGGTGCACTTGCTGTAATTGCGTTTCTCATTTTGTTTTCTGCAACGCTGGATGAATCTGTTATTAAAAACAGTAAACCTGTTTCTGCGGGTAGTGAACTGGCAGCTATGCTGAGGCTGGCAGTAGTGCCATTGGTATTATCATTTGTAGGTTGCGCTTTTTTTTATGTGCTTATTGAACAAAGTACCATGAACTGGATTCCTACATTTAATAAAGATGTTTTGAAATTAACAGAGCAGCTTGCAATCATTATGGGAAGTATTCTTTCTGCATCCATAGCATTGGGCCGTTTTTGTGCAGGAATTGTGTTGCGAAGAATAAGCTGGTTCTATGTGTTGACTGGATGTTTGCTGGGCGCCAGCGCTGTATTGTTTGTTTCGCTTTACCTGGCCAACAATGAAATTACAGGCCTGCCCGTGAGCGCCTTTGCTGAAATACCTGCGGTTGCATTTGTATTTCCGCTCATTGGTATTTTTTTAGCGCCTATTTATCCTGCCATCAATTCTGTTATTCTTGCTTCCCTGCCAAAAGCAAAACATGGAGCCATGAGCGGATTGATTGTTGTTTTTTCTGCTATCGGCGGAACATTGGGTTCAGTTATCACAGGTTTTTTGTTTGATAAAGTGGGAGGCATTAAAGCATTTTATTTTTCATTTGTTCCTATTACTTTGTTATGTGTGTTTGTTTATTTCTTTTACAGACAGCAAAAGAAAGTTACTTCAGGTAAAATTGAAATCAATACATCGGCTGCGCATTAATGAATCTTTCCAGACAAATATTTGAACTCAGCCCTTTGTTTGAAGCGGTACAACTGCAAAAAGTATTTGCTGATGGAAAAACTTTTGTTGATTGCATTCCCAAAGCTGATGTTGATGAAATTCTTGCCGCATATGAAAAAGAAAAGCAGGCAGATGGATTTGATTTGAAACAATTTGTACTTACTCATTTTGAATTGCCGAAAGCTTTTGCATCGGATGTAAAAGTTGCAGCATCTGTTGAACAGCACATTCAGCAGTTATGGGATGTATTAACAAGACAACCCGATGAAGCAGGCGGCTCACTCATTCCTTTGCCCAATGCCTATGTAGTGCCTGGTGGAAGATTTGGTGAAGTGTATTACTGGGACAGTTATTTTACCATGCTGGGTTTGCATGCAAGCGGCAGGTATGAGATGATTGAAAATATGGTGAAGAACTTTGCACACCTTATTCATTCAGTGGGCTTTATTCCTAATGGAAACCGAACGTATTATCTCGGCCGCTCACAACCTCCTTTCTTTTCGTTGATGGTGCAATTGCTGGCAAGCATCAAAGGCAAAGAAGTTTTGATGGAGTTTTTGCCTGCACTGGAAAAAGAATATGCTTTCTGGATGAATGGGAAAGAGCAGTTGAACAAACGGAACATTGCAGTGAATCATGTGGTGCTGATGAGTAATGGTTCAATACTCAACCGTTATTGGGATGCGTTTGATACACCAAGACCAGAATCCTACCGTGAAGATGCAGAACTGGCGCATGATTATCCCCAACCTGAAATCTTGTACAGGCATTTACGTGCAGGCGCCGCCAGCGGCTGGGATTACAGTTGCCGCTGGTTTAAAGAGGTGAATGCTTTTAAAACCATTCACACAACGGACATTATTCCTGTTGATTTGAATTGTTTATTATACCATTTAGAAACAACTATTGCTGAAGCTGCTGTTTTAAACAATGATGTTGCAAAAGCAAATGAATATGAACGGAGAACTGCACAACGCAAACAGGCTATTCATAGCTACTGCTGGAATGAAAGTCTGCAATTTTTTACGGACTATGATTTTATAGTTGATGAGCAAAAGCCAATCAAAACATTAGCTGCTTCATCTGCACTCTTCTTCAATATTGCAACAAATGAGCAGGCAGATGCTGTTGCAGTTACACTGGAAAAAGAATTTTTAAAAGACGGTGGATTGGTAACAACATTACACACTACCGGGCAGCAATGGGATGCACCAAATGGCTGGGCGCCTTTGCAATGGATGAGTATTGTTGGTTTGGAAAACTATCATCATCATTCGCTTGCTCATACTATTGCTCAACGATGGATTGGTTTAAATAAAAATGTATTTGCTCGCACAGGCAAGCTCATGGAAAAATATAATGTGGTGGATACACATCTCGAAGCAGGTGGTGGTGAATACGAAGGACAGGATGGTTTTGGCTGGACGAATGGAGTGTTGCTGGCGCTGATGAAAAAATATGAATAGTTCTAATTTATTTTTTAAATTTGAATATGCAGGACTCAATGACATATATATCTATTGATACTAAAACAAAGCAGGCAAAGAAAATGCTTGAACTTCTGGAAACTCTTCCCTTTGCAAAAGTGATTAAGCAACCGAATGCTTTGACCAAAAAAGCGATGGCTGATGCAAAAAAAGGAAAAACAAAAAAGCATACGGGTTCAAAAGCTTTATTTGATGCATTGAACAAGTAACATGTTTACACTTACTACAACCAGCCAGTTCGAAAAAGATGTTAAACGGTGTAAAAAGAGAGGATATAAAATCCATCTTTTACAAAGAGTTTTTCAGGAACTTGAATTGAACGGCAACCTCCCTCTAAAGTATAAGCCTCACAAGCTTGTTGGCAACTACACTGGATTTTGGGAGTGTCATATACAACCTGATTGGTTGTTAATTTGGTATGTAAGTGGAAGCGAGATAGTTTTAACCAGAACAGGAACACATAGTGATTTATTTTAATAGCGCATTTGAATCTATTACATTTAACCCAACGCCGCTTTAAAAAATATTTCCAGTTTATAAGGGTCCAATTGTTTATCTGTCCGCACACTGCTGCACAAATCCAAACCAAACGGTTGTACTTCTTCAATAGCCTGTTGTACATTTTCAGTTTTTAATCCGCCTGCAAGAAATACAGGAACTTTTGATTGCTCTACAATCTTTCTGCTCAAGTTCCAGTTATGGGTATTGCCTGTGCCGCCCAAAACTTTTACAGCAAGATTCGGATTGCCGCTATCCAGCAGTAATGCATCCACTTCTTCACTCATGCGAACCGCTTCATCCACACTGCTTTCATCAAGCACATGAATCACCTGCACCAGTTTCACTGAAGGCAGAGCAATTTTAATTTGCCGGTAACTTCCTTCACTCAGTGCATCCACAATCTGAATGGTATTGGTCAACACTTTCTGATGATGAGCAATAATATCTTCCGCTTTTGTTTCACTCGTCAATAAAAACGTACCTATCGGCGGCGGAACGTTTTTTGCAATTTCAAAAATCAACTCATCAGTTATTACACCCGGACCGCTGGGCATCGGTCCCACCAATCCCAATGCAGAAGCGCCATGTGCAACAGCCATCTTTGCTTCATCAATAGAAGAAATGCAGCAGATTTTAATGCGGGGTTTCATTACGGAAAGATACTCCCTATCAAGGAAATGAAAACAGGTTGATAATTTGTTACTGACCCTTAAGTCTCTAAAAAACTTTCTTACATTTACTGTATGGAAAGTTTTATCGTTACCACCAAAGACAAAGCCACATCAATGCTTCTCCGTAAAATGCTCAAAGCCGTTAAAGGGGTTGATTCCATTTCTTCCTTATCAAAAGAAGATAAAGAAGAAATAGCTCTTATACGTGCCATTAACAAAGGCCATTCTAAAAAGTATGTGAGCACAGAACAGTTTCTCAAAAAACTGGAACAGAAATAAACCTCAAAATTGATGAATCATTTGAAAAAGACCTTCGAAAATTACGGAGCAAACCGCTCAATTTAAAAGTTGCAAGCATAATAAGAGAAGTGATGGCTGCCCAAAACATTGGAGAAATTAATCATATCAAGCAATTAAAAGGGTCTGGTGTACACTTCAGGATACGTGTTGGCGATTACAGAATCGGGCTTATCTATACACGGTCAGCAGTCATATTTGTAAGAATACTTCATCGCAAGGAAATTTACAGGTTCTTCCCTTAGCGCTTATCCTTCCAGCAACCGAAACTCATAAGGCTTCAATACCAAAAACTCATGGTCGGCTCCAACTGTCAACGTTTCACCACTCCAATGGTCAAACAAAGTTGCAGGCGCTTCTCCTTTTTCTTTAAATGCATACCAGGTAAGAAACGATGCTTCGTCTTTAAAATTAAACACACCAAAAAAACGTGAGCCGTTCTGCTGACGCATATAAGCTGCTACATGTATGTTATGCGGTGTAAGCCAGGTGATATTACTTTTATCAGCAATAACAGGCAATTGTTTGCGTATGGAAATTAATTGTTTTGTACCGCTGAAAATTTTTTCTTCTGTGGTTCCTTCCTTGTCAATCTTTTTATTCTTCTTCCAGTCAATCAGCGGACGGTGCATCCAGCGGTTGTCATAACTCTTGCCTTCATCTTTTAAATAAGAATAGTCATTGGTATATCCGCATTCATCACCATAAAACAACATCGGCACACCACCGAGAAAGAAACTGTGTGCCTGCATCAGCAATATTTTCTGAATACTTAGTGCAATCGCTGCTTCATCTTTTTCTTTGATTGCTTTTTCCAATCCGCATAAAGAAGCCAGCGAACCGCTGATGCGTGCATCACCTGTTTTATCATTTACACTAAACAAAGCGCCAACTGCAGGCGTGCCGTTAAAAGTTCCCGAATAATATTCTTTCAAAAACTTTCGGTGTGCATATGGATTGTATCCTGCTGCAGCAATCATTTCATCATCATAAGCCAGTCCAATATCATCATGACATCTTGTGTAAGTAATCCAAGAAGTGCCGTATGGTTTTTTCAGCAACTCACTTTGTGCAGCCAGCATTACTTTGGTATCGCCTGTGGCCAGCATATCCCACTGCAAAGCCATTTGTGTGGCATTGTATGCAAAATCACATTCACGTGCTGCATAATTATCAGTACCAAAATATTTCATGATTTCTTTAGGCGCTACAATCGCTTCACCCAACAAAGCCATACCGGGTGTTGCCACCTGCACACATTGTTTAATCAAACGCAATAGCGTATGTGCCTGTGGTAAGTTCTGACATGTGGTGCCGAGTTGTTTCCAAATGAAAGCAGGCGCATCAATCCGTAAAATATCAACGCCGAGATTTGCATAAAATAAAATCGTATCCAGCATTTCAATCAGCGCCAGCGGATTGGTATAATTCAAATCCCATTGATAATGATGAAACACCGTCATCGCCCATTTATTTACTTCTGGTATATATGTAAAACTGCCTGGTGAACTTTCAGGAAACACTTCGGGCATGGTTTTATCATATTGGTCGGGCAGGCTGCGGTCGTTGTAGAAATAAAAATAATCCTGGTATTTTTTTTCACCCTGCTTTGCTTTGAGCGCCCATTCATGTTTGTGCGATGTATGATTCAACACAATATCCAGCATCAGATACATATTACGCTGCTGCATTTGCTGTTGTAATTGCTGCAAATCTTCCAGCGTACCAAAACGTTCATCTACTTTTCTGAAATTGCTTACCGCATACCCACCATCACTTTCATTCAGCGGACTTTCAAAGATGGGCATCAGGTGTAAAAAGTTTACACCCAGTTTTTCAAAGTAGTCCAGTTTGGTTCGCATGTTTTTTAAATCGCCGCAAAAACGGTCAACATACAAACTCATTCCTGTAATCTGGTTGCTCAGAAACCAATGTTCCTGTTTCAGTTTCTCTGTATCACGTATTTTTAAACTTTCACTTCTTGTTTTATAAGCAGCAATGGTTGTTTCAATCAATTGCTGAAATAATGCTTCTGCAGCAGGGTGGTGTTCATACAACTGCAGGTATAATTCAAAGATGTCGCCTGCATTAGCCAGCATGCGGGTGTAAAAAAGATTGTCTTTGCCTGCCACATCTATCTGATGCTCACGCAAGAGTTCATTAATATGTTCGTGCAATCCAAAGTTGTACATATCAATTAAAAATATCGTTGCTTAAATGTTTGAATGCTTCCATAGCGCCCAGATACTCACAGGTGCGGGCGCCTGCTTTGTTGCCATTGGCAATTACAGCTTTCCACTCCTCAACCGTTAAGGTTGATTTTGTTTTATCACGAAGCTGATACAACACAGCGCCTGTAAATGCATCACCCGCTCCTGTAGTATCAACGGGTTTTATTTCAATACTGGGTACAATATGCGTTTCGCCATTCACACCCAGCATCGTTCCCTCTTTACCGATAGTAATGGCAAACACCGCTTTTGTTTTTTGATGAAACACAGCCGCCGCTTCTTCAACCGTTAATGTATCTGTAAGCATCAATGCTTCTTCATCACTCACTTTAAAGAAATGACATTGCTGCAGGTAGTTCCATGATTGCTGAATAAATGATGCTTTGTTGTTTTGAAATAACAGGTGACGGTAATTGGGGTCGAAGCTGATGAAACAATTCTCCGCTTTTGCTTTTTGCAGCAAATGCACATAGGCTTCTTTCAACGGCCCGTCTAAAAATCCTGTAGCCGAACCAAAATGCACAATAGATACATCTGTTAAATCAATGGCATCCACTTCTTCTTTAGTAAGCTCACCATCAGCGCCCCGATTGAAATAAAAATCACGTTCACCATTTTCCATCAACGATACAAAAGCGAATGTGGTGAAATGATGTGCATCCTGCAGCATGTGTTTGGTACGCACACCAAAATCCTGCATCACATCAATCAGATGTTTTCCAAACGGGTCAATGCCCACTTTGGCGCTCAGCTCCACTTCACCCCCCAGTGCAGCAATCGCAGCAGCCACATTGGTAGGCGCACCACCGGGCTTCTTTAAAAAATTTTCACCATCGCTCAATGCTTTGCCTTTATCTGTGCAAATCATATCAATGAGCGCTTCACCAATACAAAGAATTTTCATGTGTACTTATTTATTTTAAACTATTGTCACATAGTATATCCCAAAGGATATTTCATTGAGAAAATTTTTTTAATTTTTATGTTACCGGCTTAAGTGCTGCTATTTAACTTCTGTTGCCACGCTCGTTTCATCGTTCCGTTTTTCATGGCATCATTTGCGTGGCAGCCTGTACTGAGCGGAGCCGAAGTATCGCACACTTGTGCGTTCAGTAATTCTATTCTGCAACCCACCCCTTTCAATTCTTACTATGTTTATCACTCTGCCGCCCCTCCAAGGAGGGGATAAGCATCATCACATATCAACCACCCCGCTATTAATCAAACTCTACAACAAGCGTGGGCTGTGCCAAGCAATCCTCCCCCTTGGGGGGAGTTAGAGGGGGCTGGGCTTACATATCCTCCAACGCCACGCCTTTTGTCTCTGGCATCATCTTCCACACAAACAATAATTGCAATACCATCATCACAGCAAAGAAGCCAAAGATGTAACTGCCTCCAATTCTGTTTGCAAAAAAAGTAAACGTTTGTGAAATCAATGCTGCAAAAAACCAATGTGTTAAACAACCGAATGAAGTGCCTGATGCACGAACAGCGTTGGGAAATATTTCTGAAAGAAATACCCATATCACTGAACCCTGACCAATAGCATGTGCTGCAATAAACAGAAAAACAAAAATGGGAACACCGCCATCAATCACTCCTGCAAATGCCAGCGACATCAATGTGAGTGAAATAATATATCCAACCGAACCGATGTACATCAACCTTCTTCTTCCGCTGCGGTCAATCAAATACCAGCCAAGTACTGTAAATAAAAAGTTGACAATACCAATCCCTGCACTTGAAAGAAAAGCAGCATCCTTACCAAGCCCCGCCATTTCAAACACTCTTGGTGCAAAATAGATGATGGCATTGATACCCGACAGTTGATTAAAGAAGGCTAATAAAAATGCAAGCAGCAAAGGCTTTGAAAACTTTCCTGAGAACAAAGATTCTTTTTTCGGTGTAATGGTGTTTTTAATTTCATGAATCAATTCATCTGCATTGGCGCCGCTCATTTCAAAAACAGTTCTTGCACCTGCTTCATCATTTTTATTGAGCAGCAACCAGCGTGGGCTTTCGGGAGTAAACAACATCATCACAGAAAAAATCAAAGAAGGAATGGCAATCAATCCCAGCATATACCGCCAGTCATTTTCACCTTCAAAACCCTGTAACAAATAGTTGATGAGATAAGCCAGTAAAATACCGCTCACTACATTTACCTGGAAAGCAATGCCCATCTTTCCCCGATGCTGCGGCGGAGCAATCTCCGAAATATAAACGGGCGCCACAACCGAAGAAGCGCCAATACTCAAACCGCCCAGAAAACGAAACGCCATAAAACTGTACACATCATTCACCAATGCACTACCAAGTGATGAAACCAAAAAAACAATGCCGATGAGGATTAATGTTTTCTTTCTTCCGAATTTATTGGCAGGAATGCCGCCTGCTGCTGCACCAAGTATGGTTCCGTACAAAGCCATGGCGATAGCAGTGCCATGCATCCAGTCGCTCAGGTTCCAGAGTTTTTGAATACGTTGCTCTGCTCCCGAAATGTTAGCCACATCCATTCCAAAGAGTAATCCTCCCAATGCAACAGTAATGGACCAGAAGATGAGTTTTTTATTCATTATAAATTTTCAAGAACGATGTAAAATATAGTTTGAGTTTTCAATAAGCTAGGGCTGTGCTATGATGGCTTCCCCCTTGGGGGGAAGTCGGAAGGGGGCTTTAATGCCCTCCACCTGCAGGCATTGCAAGTTCGTTACTGTTTATTTTTTTATTCTTTATAAGCAATGTGGCAACTGCGGCAATGAGTAAAAGAATACCTGCAAACCCAACAGCCTTACTGCTGTCATTATGTAAAAAATGTTTCATAACATAACCAAACGTAATCGTTTGTATAAACATTGGTATTACAATCATCATGTTGATAATGCCCATATAAACTCCATAACGTTCTTTGGGAATATCGCTCATTACTATCAAGTATGGAATACCCATCATGCTGGCCCATCCTATACCAAAACCTGTAATGGCAGGAAAGAAAAGGTATTTATTTTGAACGAATGCAAATGCAATAAACCCTGCACCTGCCATTAGCAAACAAAAGGTATGTACCTGCCGTGGCCCGATTTTCTTAGCCAGTACCACCAATCCAAAGGCAACAAGAAAAGTAACAACGTTATACCAGAAATTCACAAGCCCGGTCCAACTCACAGCCTGTTCATATTTTTTATCGTTTATATGTACAGCTTCAAGTGTTTGTAAGTCGCTGCCGCTTAAATGCTGCTGCATATTTAATTTACCGCTCCAGTTATTGTAGAGCATTGTGTAAGTACTGTCAGTTTTCTTTATATCTGCAAGTTCAAGTTTGTTTTCAATCGCAAATTTTTTCAAGGCATCTTCAAACAGAGTAAATTTTGCTTTCACTTTGCTCTCATCATCATTTAAAAGTTTCCACTCAAATGAATTTTTAGCAATTGCTTTCGAGGAATTTTGCCAGTAACAAAACAACGCATACCACTGAAACAAATATACCAGGGCCAATAGCCACATTACCCTTGGCATTGTTTTAATGGCATCAATAATTTCAATTAACGGGCTTATAAGCAGCCGAATACTGTTTACTGCGGAAATGTGTTTGTACCTGTTCAATAAAAATTCAAGGAAAAAAATCCAGCAAAAGAAAACAGGGAGGGTAAGAATATTAAGAATATCAGTATTGATAAAACTGTTCAAACCCAATCGTATTAACAAAGGAACTGCTGAAAGTGCAATAATATATCCTAAAAACTGAACAAGTACCGGAGGTTTATCTGCATTGTATTCTTTAATCGCTTTGATTTCCTCATCGCTGGGTGGAATTTCAGGCGTGGTTCGCATACTCCACCAGATGGATGTAACAGAACAAACAGCGCCTAAAAAAAATGAGCCGAACACCCAGTTGGGAATGGCACCCGTTTTACCAACTATAATCATTGGAAAAATGAAGAGCGAAAGATTGGCAAGTGTTTGCCCAAAGCCTGTAAAAAAACTTTGTGCCTGAAACCCTGTGCCCTGCTGACTGCTGTCTAATTTATCAGCCACAAAAGCACGGTAAGGTTCCATTGCAGTGTTATTTCCTGCATCCAGTATCCATAACAACCCGGCAGCCATCCATAAAGAACTGCTGAATGGAAAAAAGAATAACGCAAGACTGCACATAATAGCACCAATAAAAAAATAAGGTCTTCTTCTGCCAAATTTGGGATGCCAGGTTTTATCACTTAACGCACCAATAATCGGTTGTATAATTAAACCCGTAAGCGGGCCTGCAAGATTTAACCATGGAATTTCATCTGGCTTTGCACCCAAAAAATCATAAATCGGGTTCACGGCACTTTGCTGCAATCCAAAGCTGTACTGGATGCCAAAGAACCCCACATTCATATTGATGATTTGGGCAAAAGAAAGACGTGGTTTGGAAGCAATCATGTTATGGGTTTAATATGTTTATGAATTTACCACAGCAGCGGATGCTGCGGGTCAAGAGGGGAATTAAAAATAAGCATCTATCAAAACCAAGGCAAACGTTAAAAAACTTGCAATCGTTTGATGTTGGGAAAAGAATGTTGTTTCGAACGCAGTGAGAAATCTGTTGGGCTATGTGCAAATGCTCAGAAGATCCCTCACTGCGTTCGGCATAACATCAACTCCTCACATCCAGCACATCTCTCAAACCATTGCCCAGCAAATTAAACGCCAGCACCAATAACATAATGGCAATACCCGGTGCAAGGGCCAGCATGGGATTATTGGTGATGATGAAATTGTAGTTTTCTTTAATCATCAATCCCCAGCTGGGTTGCGGAGGCTGCACACCCAGACCCAGAAAACTCAAACCTGCTTCAATAACAATAGCGCTTGCAAAATTGGAAGCAGCTATCACCAGCACAGGCCCCATAATATTGGGCAGAATATGACGGATGATGGTTCTTGCACTTGAAAAACCCATTGCTTTGGTGGCTTCAATATAGTTGAGTTCACGAATACTCAGCACCTGTCCACGTACCAAACGTGCCACATTCACCCAAAGCGTTAAACCTACGGCAATGAACACCTGCCAGTAACCTTTTCCCAAGGCAAGCGTAATGGCAAACACAAGCAATAAAGTTGGAATACTCCATACCACATTTACAAACCACATTACCACATCATCTGTTTTACCACGGAAGAAACCTGCAATAGCGCCAAGAAAAATGCCAACAGTTAAAGAAATAAGCACGGCAATAAAACCAACACCCAAACTCACTCTTGTACCAATGAGCAGGCGGCTTAAAATATCACGGCCGAATTTATCAGTACCCAGCCAGAATGTTTTTGTAACAACCGCATCAGCGGCATTTTCTCCCTTTAGCGAAAACCGCATGGTTTCACTCACGCCTTCATCCACATATTTTTCAATCACGATACTATCACGCATGGTTTTAAAGGAAGTGATGGGAATGTATTGATACAAATCTGTTGTACCTGAAAAGAAATTTCCTGTGGTTGCAGCATTTTCTTTTTTTAGTTTGAAGAATTGTTGCTGATAGCCCGGCTTCTTTGCAGCTATTTCTACAATAATGCGGTTGGCATCGGGTGTGTTATCAGGAGCAAGTACATAAGCAAACAAAGCAATGAATAATGCAAGCACAATAATGCACAATCCAAACACAGCGCCTTTATTGCGGCGGAGTTTTTTGAAGAAGGATTTAAAGTTTTGGTCAGGCATTGGTTAAATGTAATCTGCAAAATAAAATATGTAACTATTAATTTTCATTTTCAAATAGCGTGGGCTGTGCTTTGGTGGCTTCCCCTTGGCGGGTAACCGAGGTACGAAGGTTACGAACACAGTTCAAGGATGGGGCTTTACTTCACCTCTCTTCCTTTCCAACTGTAATTGGAAAACTTCCCCAGCCATCCTGCCACCACCGTATAAACAATATGAAACGGCTGCATAAATGGAAACCAAAACAACAGATACCGCTTATTAAAAAATCCTGCAACAGGAATTAAAAATATCAGCTCAACAATTGTTTTAATCAACAAAGATGCCATCAACAAAATCCAAAGTGGGGGTTTGAAAAATCCAGCCACCAGCAGCGCCAACAAAAAAACATTGAGCAAATACACCAGCAGCAGCGCCCAAAAAATCCGTTTGTCATCATACTTATCTGCCTTGCTGGCCCAGCGGATGCGCTGACGAAAAAATTCACCAACTGTTTCAACAGGATTGGTAAGCACAATACTTTCAGCCGAATGACAATAGGCAATTTTGCCCGGAAACCGTTTATGTATTTTATGCATCAGCAGCATATCATCACCGCTGGCAATATGGTCCACCTCTTTAAAACCATCCACAGCAGTAAATGCTTTTTTGCTGTAGCAGAGATTGGCGCCATTGCACATGCTGTGAAAACCTGCACCCACACTTGCTGCCGTAATACCCTGCAGACTTAAAAAATCCAAACTCTGAAACAGTTTGATAAATGATGATGCTTCTTTCATGGCTACGGGTGCAGCAATAAATTCAGCTTGCTTCTTTTCAATCAACCATGCAAAATATAAAAGCCAGTTATTTGGAACAATGCAATCTGCATCTGTTGTAACGATGTAATCGCCTGTTGCTGCTTCTATTCCGGTTTCAATAGCTTTCTTTTTGTAGGAGTTGATTTTTTCTTTTACCACATCTTTCAACTGAATCAACCGCACATTATTGAACTGCTGAACAACTGCTGTTGTAGCGTCTTCACTGAAATCATCAATCACATTTACTTCCAGTAAATGTTTTGGATAGTTCAATTGTTCAATGCTTTGTAAACAGGCAGCAATTGTTTGTTCTTCATTTCGTGCGGGAATCAAAACAGTAAAATGCACAGACGGTTTAAAAGAGGGGGGAACCTGTACCGGTTGCAACCTGCCCCACCAAAACCTGTACAGCAAAATCAATACGCAGTAAAGAAACAATAATATAATTACAGCAATAAGCCACAGCATGCTGCAAAATAAGAATTGTTGCTTCTTTTCCTTTATAAACTTAAAGCTGATGTTATGCTTTCTGAAACTGCCCCCTGCCTGAAGTAATGAATTTAATGCAAGCGGTTGACTGTTTCCTGCAATATAACGGGGCAGGTACACGCCAAACGGAAACCGCAGGTCTGTAATAGTGCCGCTCATCGTTTGGGTAGCGTTGTTAAATAATATTTGTATGGAACCGCTGAGTAAGTTGGCGCTCCGGCCCGGTAACGCTGTAAATGAACCGGGGCCAAGACCCTGTACAAAGTTGTAGCTCACTGTATTAAAAGCATTAGTGCCGCTGATGTTTGAAAGACTTCTGCCGGTAAACTTTAGCTGAACAGCGCTTGCAAAATTTATAACAGAAGTGTCATTAAAAGTTATAACAACTTCATTGCTGCCAACCGAAAAAAATGAATTGGTTTTGGAAGATGAGCGCCCACAGGTTTTGTTATTGTATCATCCACCATTTCCTGCGTTACGCCCACCTGGCCCATAGCGATACGCATACTGTCAACCATTGTGAAAGAAACTTCTGCCGGCGGAATAACTACGGGAGCAGGGTCTTTCTTTTTTTACATCCAAAAATAAAAATGACAAGAAAAGCGAAGAGTAGATTTCTTTTCATGTGTTCATTTTTATTTTAAATTTTTGCCACAAAGTATAATCATTAAAAAATTATCATCCCAGTTGGTGTAAAGGTGGGCTGCTAATTTTTAATGACTATTCATAACAATAAGTGTTTCTTTCATTCAGCAAAAAAATTACCTCCTTTTTTGTAAAAATAAAAGCCGGGGCTTAAACAAATGTTAATTGAAGTAACGATGCTGCAGTAATTTTACCAGCAGGTCAATATGTTTTTCCTTCAATAACTGATGGCCGCTCTTCAATATGTGCACACTTATATGCGGCTCTGCTCCTTTTTGAAATTTATACCCGTTTGCCGGTAATATCACCCTGTCATATTCGCCAAAAACCAAATGCACCGGAATTTGATACTGAACAATATTGCTTTTTACTTTTTCCAAATTCGGACGAAACTTGCGCATGGTGGTCCAGATATGGTACAAATCATCTCTCATCTTTTTATCATCAATATACGCATGTACAAATTTGACCACACTCATATTAATCCAGCCAAAACGTTTCAGCACATCCACCATCCATGCAAACCAAAATGGATAACGCATTGTGTATTTGAACAAACCGTTGCCTAACCATGTTTGTGTAGCCAGCCAATACCAGAAATTCACCTTCAACCCATCGGGCGCCAGCAACACTGCTTTTTGAATATTGTTTGGAATGCGTTGCAGCAAACTCAACCCCACACGACCGCCCATGCTGTAACAAAGCAGGTGAATTTTCCTGTTTTCAAAATCATCAATTATTTGCGTAAGCAACTGGATCATGCCTTTGGCAGGAAAGGTGAGGGTTTTGCTCCATGCTGTTTGTCCGTGCCATGGAAAATCAATGGCATAAATGGTAAAAAAATCACCGAGATGCTTTTCCAAGAATGAAAAAGTTTCAGCTTCCTCTCCAAAACCATGCAGACAAAGCAATACATCACTTCCAATTCCTCCTTTGAGGTAAGAGAAGCCGGAATGCTCATATGTTGTAAAAAATCGCTGCATGCTTGTTAAATCTGAAAATATTTTCAACTGCCTGCACGCAGTTGGTTTTTCAAAGATAGATTTGCAGCAGCTTATGGCACGCAGTAAAAAAAAGTTTACCCGAAACCTTGTGCTCTTTCTTGCAGGATTTTTTATGGCGGGAGCTTTGGCCTTATTTGGTTACCTGTGGTGGCTGGAACGCCGGGCTGCTTCCATCCGCTATAAAGAATTTGGTATTACCATACCGGAAGGTTATTCCATTCATGGTATTGATGTGAGCCGTTATCAAAACGTAATTAACTGGGATTTGGTGAAGGGCATGAACGTGCAGGGTATTACGATTGATTTTGTTTTTGTAAAAGCTACGGAAGGCAATGGTGATGCTGATTTTTACTTTGGCCGCAACTGGAAACGTGCAAAAGAAGCAGGGCTCACCCGTGGAGCTTATCATTTTTTTCTGGCTACCAAAGATGGAACGGTGCAGGCAAAAAATTTCATCAGCACCGTAAAATTTTCGGCAGGTGATTTGCCACCGGCAGTGGATGTGGAGCAAACTTATGGTGTAAAAAAAGAATTGCTGCAGCAGCGTTTAAAAGCATGGCTCTACGCAACAGAACTGGCCTGTGGTGTAAAGCCCATTATTTATACCAATGTTGATTTTTATAAAAAATACCTGGCGGGTGAATTTGATGATTACCCGTTGTGGGCAGCCCATTATTTGCAACCCGATGCTCCACGCATCAGCAGGCAATGGCATTTTTGGCAGCACAGTGAACGGGGAAAAGTGAGCGGTATTGATGCCAATGTGGACTTTAATGTTTTTAACGGCGACAGCACAGCCTTTGCCAACCTTCTTATTAAATAAATTACATTTGCAAACAATAAAAAAAACAAACGCATGAAACATCTCTTAGCCCTTGTACTAATTACGGCAGCATACACCGCATCGGCACAAAACAAAACAGCCAGCAGCGAAACTTATAAAACTGCTATTGGTATTAAACTCTGGAATGGCGCCGGCGCCAACCTTAAAACATTTATTGCAGATAAGTCAGCCATAGAAGTGGTGGGATTTTTTTACAACCGTGGCACCCGTATTACCGGTTTGTATGAGTGGCATGGCGATTTGAATACAGAAGGAAATTTAAAATGGTATGTTGGCGGTGGTGGCCACGCCACTATCTATAAAGGTTATACGGGTTTGGGGCTTGATGGGGTTCTGGGTATTGATTTTAAATTGCCCAATGCACCCCTCAACTTTGCACTGGACTGGCAGCCTGCTTTTGAACTGGGCAGTGGCAGTTTTAATGGTTTTTATGGAAACTGGGGGGGCTTTGCCATCCGTTATACCCTGTAACAAAAAAATATTCCTGAACAGAATGCTGCAGTAATGGCAGCATTTTTTTTGCCTGTACATTTACAAAAAAAACATGAGCGGCATGGAACCCGAAGCACAGGAGTTTTTAAAACGAATTGTACAAACAGTAAGTGTGGGCATGCTCTTTCTTTTGCTGCACATGACTTTTGGTATTTATTTTAACTGGGCTTTTTTTGAGGGCACTCCCAGCACTGGCAATATCATTTATTACATTATACTGTTACTTTCGCTCACAGGCCTTATTTATTTTTATTACCGGTTGTGGAAGGGGAAATTGTAAAGGCGGGGCGATGCCCTCCCCGTTAAGAAATATTTTTTTGTTACCGGCTTCAGCAACTCTTTTCACCTTCGGTGGCGTCGCACTCTTGTACTGCATGCCAATATTCAGCGAAATGAAATGCAGCACCCCTGTTTACCGGCGGTGCAGTTTTAATTCTATTGAGCTATCGGCTTATAACTTCGCATTAGCAGTATATCATCTTATTTGAATAATTTCTTTGTTGTATTTGCATATCCTGTAATACTCTCCGGAGCTAAGCTGTTAATAAGACAAGCCCCTTAAAATAAAAAGCCTCATTTTAGATTTGAATATTCTCATCCATCCCTGGCTTAACAAAATTCTTCCGGTATTTTTTTGTTCCAATTCCAAAGTAGTGCTTCCCGGAAATATTAAACTACCACCTGCAAAGCAGGTGGATTTATGGGTGAAGCCACAGGCTAAATTCCAAGGTCGAAGCCGAAACCCTGTTGGTTGCTCTCCTCTTTACGTTCTTCCGCTTCCTGATATTTCACATACCTTCTAATCATATCCTCATTGATACCAACTGTATTCACAAAATAGCCTCTTGACTGAACATTCAATTCTATTATTTCGCAACCTAACCATTCACTGTACATCCGAATATCTGTTGCCATCAACCGGCCAACTTCACCTGTTACTATTCGAAACCGATACTTCGGAACCCACACTATATGATAATCGCACTTACAGACTACGTGAGACTGTTTCTTGTACTAACTATTACATAGCATAGGCTACATTAGGTTCATGAAAAAAGGCTTTATTGAGGTCTGTGTTTTTTTGAA
>JAIEQM010000021.1 GCA_019747705.1 Chitinophagaceae bacterium
GAAAGGGCGAAGCAAGTCATAAATTGTTTAAAAGGTTTCTTTTAATCAGGTTTTCAAATGATTAATGAATTGCTCCAGCCTTCAGGCTGGAGATAGAGATAAAAAAATGAAAGCCATTGTAGATTGTAACAATTTTTATTGTTCCTGTGAGCGTTTGTTTAAGCCTGCGCTCCGGAACCAACCTGTTGTTGTACTCAGCAACAATGATGGTTGTATTATTTCACGGAGTGATGAAGCCAAACAACTGGGTGTGGAAATGGCCGGTCCTTATTTTATGGCCAAACCTCTCATTGAAAAACATGGCGTGTCTGTTTTTTCCAGCAACTACAATTTATATGGCGATCTGAGCTGGCGGGTGATGGAAACACTGCGTATAATCATTGGCAAACAAAATGTAGAGGTCTATTCTGTTGATGAAGCATTTGTGGACCTCAGCATTTTCCCGGCAGAAGAGTTACAGCACATTGCCACCGAAATAAAAGATACTGTAGAGCAATGGACGGGTATTAAAGTATCTGTTGGTGTGGCGCCTACCAAAGTATTATCAAAACTGGCCAACAGGCTGGCCAAAAAAAATAAAGAAAAAACAAATTGTGTAGTGGTACTGGATACAGAAGAAAAAATAAAACGGGCACTGGAACTAACGCCGGTGGGCGATGTATGGGGTGTTGGTTACCAGTATGCACAAAAACTAAAAGAGAACTGGTTTATTGATGATGCATTGCAACTGAGTAAAATGAGTGAAGCGTTTGCCAAAACACATTTGGGCGGTGTGGTGGGTGTGCGGCTCATCAGGGAACTGAAAGGCATCCCCTGCAAAGAAATGGATGATGAACTGGTAACAAAAAAAATGATTGCCACAACAAGAATGTTTGGCAGCCCTGTTGGAAATATTACTGATATTAAAGAGGCCGTTGCTACCTATACTTCAAGAGCTGCTGAAAAACTGCGGCGCCAAAACAGCGCTGCCAGTATCATCAGTGTTTTTGTTGTGGCAAAGGAAGAAAATCACAACGTCAGTTTTAACCGTGGCGCCACACACAGCAATTATATTACATTACCACGTGCCACTTCCTTTACCAATGAATTAATTAAACCCGCAGTTGCACTGGTTGATACACTGTACAAAAAGGGAACACTGTACAAAAAAGCAGGTGTTATGCTCAGCGGTATTGTGCCGGATGAATCCATCCAGGGAAATTTGTTTTTACCCGAAACAAAAAATTGTGAACGCCGGTTGATGGATATGATTGATAACATCAACTTCAGTCAACGGGATGATGTGCTGAAGTTTGCAGCCAGCGGCACCACCAGAGACTGGAAGATGCGGCAGGAATTAAGAAGCGGAAGATATACTACAAGATGGGAGGAGTTGTATGAGGTACACTGATGTGCTGAATATTTCCTGCCTGCATTGCTCAACAAATCAGTAAATTCAATTCCTTAAACTCAACACATGAGAAAACTAATCTTCCTCCTGCTGCTCTTTGCCGCAAGCTTTTCATTCGCCCAGCAAAAAACTATTGCCATCCGCTGCGGCAAATTATTGGATACAAGAAGCGGAAAAGTTTTACTCAACCAGGTAATTCTTGTAAAAGGAAATAAAATTGAATCGGTAACAGATGCTGCAGGTTTCAAACAAAAAGCAGATTCCGTCATTGATCTCAGCAATTATTTTGTATTACCCGGTTTAATTGATTGTCACACACATGTTTTATTGCAGGGCGATATTACCAGTGAAGATTATGATGTGCAGTTGTTAAAAGAATCTATTCCCTACCGCACACTCCGTGCATCTAAAAGCGCCCATCAATCATTGCTGAATGGTTTCACCACCATCCGTGATCTGGGAACAGAAGGCGCTGGCTATGCAGATGTGGATATTAAGAAAGCCATCAACAACAAAGTAATTCCCGGGCCAAGAATGTTTGTATCAACTCTGGCCATCAATACCACCGGTCATTATCCCATTGCTGTAAAAGATTATGCATGGGAATTAAAACTGCCTAAAGGCCTCCAGGAAATTACCGGTGCTGATGAAGGCAGGCGTGCCGTTCGTGAACAACTTGCACATGGCGCCGACTGGATAAAAATTTATGCCGATCGTGGTTACTACAAATTACCAACAGGCGAATACAAAAGCATCCCCAATTTCACCAAAGAAGAAATTGAAGCGATTGGTGATGAAACCATCAAAAGCAGGAAACGGTTAGCAGCCCATGCAGTAACACCTGATGGCATTATCTATTCCATTAATGCCGGTGCAAAAAGCATTGAACATGGTTTTGGTATGAATGATGAATGTATGAAACTCATGGTGCAGAAGAATGTGTTTTGGTGCCCTACGATTTATGTAAATGAATACGTAGCAGAAGGGAGATACAAAGCAGGCAGCATTATGAACAAACTGTTTATGGAAACAGAGCCCGCTGTATTTAAAAAAGCAATGAGCTATGGTGTAAAGATTGCTTATGGTACTGATATTGGCGGTTATGACTGGATGGAACCGCAAACAAAAGACTTTGAATTGTTTATTCAGTATGGCATGTCGCCCTTGCAGGCCATTCAAACAGCAACGATTAACGGCGCTGAGTTGCTGGATCAAACAGGATTGATTGGCGAACTTATCCCCGGCGCTTTTGCCGATATCATTGCCGTGAAAGAAGATCCATTAACCAATATTAAAGTATTAGGTAATGTAAAGTGGGTGATGAAAGATGGTGTTGTTTATAAAAGTGTAAAATAAATTTTCGTTTAGAATTGACCAACCGCCGTCAGGGCTTATAGCCGCTGACGGGGTTTTACAATTTATCAAACAATCCTCTTTGTTTAGGCTTTGGTTTTTCAGACACACCTCCTTCAACAAATGTTGGCTTGATTAAATTCAACCCCATTTCTTTATTCATCTTATCAACCAAATAAACAGTCAGTTCCGGCGATGTTGCCTCGTCATGCATGTGCATGAAAAAATACAATTCTTACATTCCATTCTTCAGCCAGTATTTCATTCGCTCAATCCACACATCACATCTTGTATAATCACTGGGGTGCAAACTGTTGCCTACATAACGGATAAATGCTTTGGGGATGGTAAGGTGCATGTGTGCACAATCTCTGCGGCCAGCAGTATCTGTAATCACAGCACCCATGTTATTATCATGTAAGAAAGAAAACATATCATTTCTGTGCTGTTCATTGCCAAACCAGTCGGGGGTGACGAACTTCCAGGATGAACTGCAAATCGGTTGGCAGTGTTTTTAAATAATCAAACAGTTCTGTTTTTCGTTTGGGTGAAAATGTATCACTCACCTGCACAAAGATGGGGCCCAGGTGTTCACCCAATCCAACAATACCACGAAAAAATTCATTGGTGATAAACTGTTTGTCTTTCAAACTGCCACGGTGTGTAACACCATGGTACATTTTAGGACAAAATTTAAAATCTTTTCCTCCTGCTTTATCAGCCCATTTTTTTGTACCTGTTTCACCATACACTTTATAATGCGTGGCATTAAGTTCAATACTGTTGTAATGATTTACATAGTGCTGTAAAAAATCTTTTTCTTTTGTTTTGGGCGGATAAATTTTTCCCACCCACTCAGTACGCCCCCATTTGGCGCAACCCAGATATACTTTCGGGCTCTTAACTGCTTTCCCTTTCAGCACAGTTTTATTAAACGCTGGTTCCTTTGGTAATGAAAAATCAATACCGCTTAATTCGCTTTCCTGTGCCCTGCCAAATTCCATATACTCAGTTTGAAATTCAATTTACAAATCCTGCAGCAAATGAGCAATCAAAGCCGTCCATCCTGTTTGATGGTTGGCGCCCAGTCCTTTTCCGCTGTCGCCGTGAAAATATTCATAGAATAACACCAAATGACGGTTGCCTTCCTGTTTATAAAACCAGTTATATTTTTCATAGCAACGGCGTTCATCCAGTTCATCTTTATAAAACAAATCAAGCACACGGTTGGTGAGTTGTTTTGCCACCTGCTCCAGGTTCATGCTGTTACCACTGCCCCTGGGATATTCAACCTGCAGCGTGTCGCCATAAAATTTACCAAACTGTTTAATGGATTGAATAATTAAAAAATTCAACGGCATCCAAACTGGTCCACGCCAGTTACTGTTGCCGCCAAACATATCACTGGTACTGTCGCCGGGATCATATTGAATGGAATAAGTTTCTCCTTCAATTGTTACAGAGTAGGGATTTTTTTCATGATGTTTTGATAATGCACGGATGCCGCCAACAGACAAGAACTCAGTTTCATCCAATAAACGTTTCAGGATTGCCAGTAATTTTTCTTTGGGCACAATGGATAATAAAATTTCTTCTGTATCACTCCGTTCTTCATTGGGCCAGTAACGTCCGTTGCTCTTGCGGTAATTTTCAAACCAGTTGATGCGTTTTTTAAAATCTTTCAACCGGCCCAGCACATTACGATTGATGGTGGATACCGCATATAAAGTAGTTAACCCCACTGCTGATTGAATACGTAACGGAATTACCGAGCCATCATGCAAACAAAGCACATCATAATAAAATTTATCTTCTTCATTCCAAGTATGCTGTTCGTTTAATGCTTCAGCAATTAATACAAAATGTTCAAAGAAACGGGTTGCAGTATCTTCAAACGAATCATCATGCAAGGCAATTTCCAATGCAATGTCCATCATGTTCAGCGCATACATACCCATCCATGCGGTACCATCTGCCTGTTCCAGGTCATGATTGCCGGGAATGTGATGGCTGCGGTTAAAAACTCCAATATTATCCAATCCTAAAAATCCGCCCTGGAATAAATTGTTTCCGTTTTCATCTTTCCGGTTGATCCACCAGGTAAAATTGATAAGCAGCTTTTGAAAAATGCGTTTCAAAAATTGAATATCGCCTTTACCTGTTCGTTTTTTTTCTATTTGATACACATTCCATGCAGCCAGTGCATGCACGGGTGGGTTTACATCGCCAAAATTCCATTCATAAGCCGGCAATTGCCCATCCGGTTTCATATACCACTCCCGCATAATAAGCAGAAGCTGATGTTTTGCAAATACAGGATCAATGGATGCCATGGCAATACAATGAAAAGCCAAATCCCATGCTGCATACCACGGATACTCCCATTTATCCGGCATTAATATTACATCAGAATTTTTAAGATGCTTCCAGTCATTGTTACGTCCGGTTTTTTTCCCGTCATTTACAGGTGTAATTCCATCAGACTTGCTGATCCATTCTTCCACATCAAACCCGTAATACTGTTTGCTCCAGAGCAATCCTGCATAAGCCTGCCGTGAAATATTTTTTTGTTCTGCCGTTAAATGCTGCGGAATTACATTGTTGTAAAATTCATCGGCTTCTTTTTTACGCTGCTCAAAAACTTGTTCAAAGCCGGGTGGAAAAGCATTATCAATAAACGCATTTACCAATCTGCAGTAAATTGTTTTTGTTTCATGCGATTTGAGATGAAGCTGGTATAAAGGCGCACACTTGGTTCCTGTTTTTTTATCCCGCAATTTTTTGATGTTCTTCGCATGAATCACTGCATCATGAAATGCATCTTTCACAAAAATGGAAGCATTGGGTGTGCCATTTAACTTTTCAGTATTGGTTTCGTTTTCAGTAAACAGCAAATCATCAGCTCCGGAAAAATAAAAATAATAATCGCCCAGCCGGTGGTGCCATGCATGCACGCATTGTTCATTTACAAACTCAATCACCGGTTTTATTTCTTTATCATCGTTACTCCATTTGTTGGCAAACCATAAAGTGGGCAGCAAACTCAAATCAGCAGCACGGTAATAACGGTTGGTAACATCTATTTTAATAACAATATCATTGGAGTTGTACTTGGCATACGTAACCTTTACATCAAAATAGTGATTGTTTTTAAAAACAGGTGTATCTAAAATTTCAAACTCCGGTTCGTGCTTGGAGCGCTTCCTGTTTTCATCAGCTAATTTTTTATAAGGAAAAGCAGCCTGTGTACATTTATACAGGTACTCCATGTAATAATGCGATGGCGTATTATCCAGGTAGTAATACAATTCTTTTACATCTTCGCCGTGATTGCCGTGGTAGTTGCCCAACCCAAATAACCGCTCTTTCAGGATGGCGTCTTTTCCATTCCATAATGAAATGGCAAAACATAAATTCTGAAAATAATCGGAGATGCCTGCAATTCCATCTTCGCCCCAGAGATACGACCGGAAATGTGAATGCTCAAACGGAAAATAGCCCCATGCATCGCCATAAGGCCCGTAGTCTTCACGCACAGTTCCCCATTGACGTTCACTTAAATAAGGCCCCCATTTTTCAAGAGGCACAGCTTTATGCTTGTTTTCTTCTAACCGTTGCTGTTCTGCTGTCATGAATGTTTCTGTTTTTGTCTTTCGGTTAATTACACTACATACTAAAGAAATAATTGTTTGATGGTGAGATGGCTTGATTGTTATTCTTATGCAAAAAGTTCAATTAACAATCAAACAATCGAATCATCAAACAATCGTATAAAATCTAATGGAAACAATCGCAGAAGTAATAAAGTTAAAGATATTTCTTATAGAGCTGGAACAACACTTTTTGCGCAGGCTCCGTTATGCCCTTTGTTGTATCCTGTAAAAAATGCTGTTTAAACCTTACAATGGCTGCACTGGTATCTTTAACATCATAACCCATCAATCGTATGGCAGTTATGTAATCAAAGTTTTGCGGAATCTGTACATTGGTTGTATCACTCCACCACAATCCAAAACCTTTTTCGCTCAGTGTTTTCCAGGGGAAACGCCAGTTGGGATCATTCTTTCTTGTGGGTGCAATGTCACCATGCCCAATAAAATTGGCAGATGGTATGTTGAATGATTTTTTTAAACGTTCCAGTAAGGTGAGCAGACTGTTAATTTGTGCTTCATCAAAATTTTTATAGCCGTCATTATCCAGCTCAATACCAATGCTGCTGCTGTTAATATCAACTGCACCACCCCATTTGCTCACACCCGCATGATGCGCCCGCAGGTAATCATTGAGCATGTGGTACACAGTTCCGTCTTTACAAATTACATAATGAGCGCTTACAGCAGTGCGGGGTAATGTAAATGTTTTCAACGTTTGATCACAACTGTTTTGTGCGGTGTGATGAATGATGACATAGCTGGGCTTGCGCATAGAGAAGTTGGTAGTGCCAACAAAATTGTCAGCATAGTTTAATCCTGAAGAATCATGCAGCGGATACGATCGTAAAAGTTTGGCAAACTTCTTTGCTTGATTTTTATAATCCCTGTTCGTGGCTTTGTATGCAGGAACTGAACATTGTACCAGCAGCAAACATATTATCACCAGCATATAATTGGTTGTCTTCATGCTTCTTTCATTTTACTGCAATGTATAAAATCCTTTTCAGGAATGCCCGGTTTCACTGCTTCCGGTCATTCTTTTTGCTAATGCGGGTCATGGCAATCAGCATCATGGCTTTATAACTTAACACTGAAAATTTTCATCATCAAAATTTTTTTACATGAAACAGCTATTTTTTGGGTTACTGGTATTGATTGCCGGTAACGGTTATGCCCAGGCATGGACCAAACAATACGATTATGTGGATGATTGCATTTGCGGTTTAGCCAAAGTGAGCAAAGACAATAAGTTTGGCTACGTCAATCAAAAAGGAGATTTGATTGTACCCCTGATTTATGATGAAGCCATGAGCTTTAGTGAAGGCCGTGCAGCAGTGCGAAAAGATAACAAGTGGGGTTATTTAGACAGTACAGGTAAGGTAGTGGTTGAGCCAATGTATGATGATGCGGGTTCCTTTCACGACAGCCTTGCGTATGTAAAGAAAAACGGCAAATGCGGTTTTATTAATACCAGTTACAAATTGGCTATACCGCTTGAGTTTGAAATGGCCCGTGGTTTTTCTGAAGGCTATGCACCTGTTGCCAACAGTAAAGGGCAATGGGGTTATGTAAATAAGGAGGGGCATCTGGTAATTAATTACCGTTACAATTTTGCAGACATGTTTACTGATGGCAAAGCACGAGTAATGAAAGACGGGAATATGATTATGATTGATAAAAAAGGGAATGAAGTAAAAGAATAACGTTGTTGCAGAGGTGATGTATTGAAAAGCGCCGTAATAAACTGCGGCACTTTTTTATTCGTTACATATTTCTTCTGTACTGCCCGCCCACTGCATACAAAGCGTTTGTAATTTCGCCGAGCGAACAATATTTTACCGTTTCCATCAGCGCTTCAAACAAATTGCCATTGTTGATGGCAGTTTGTTTTAACTTCTTTAATGCCGCTGTGTTTTTGGTTTCATTTCTTTTCCGGAAAGCATTGAGGTTATTGATCTGCTGTTCTTTTTCTTCAGTAGTGCTGCGTATCACTTCCATTGGTAAAATGGTGGGGCTTCCGCTCTTACTCAAAAAAGTATTTACACCAATAAGCGGTAATTCGCCGGTGTGTTTCTGATGTTCGTAAAACAAACTCTCTTCCTGTATTTTATTCCGCTGATACATGCGCTCCATAGAGCCCAGTACACCACCACGTTCTGTAATACGGTCAAATTCTTTTAGTACTGCTTCTTCTACCAGGTCTGTCATTTCTTCTATAGCAAAACTTCCCTGTGTAAAATTTTCTGTTTTTGCTGATCCCAGTTCACGGTTGATGATTAGTTGAATGGCCATTGCCCTGCGCACACTTTCTTCAGTGGGTGTGGTGATGGCTTCATCATAAGCGTTTGTATGAAGTGAATTGCAATTATCATAAATAGCATACAATGCCTGCAGTGTTGTACGTATATCATTAAAATCAATTTCCTGTGCATGTAAACTTCTGCCACTTGTTTGAATATGATACTTCAGCATCTGGCTGCGTTTGTTGGCTTTGTATTTATACTTCATTGCTTTGGCCCAGATTCTTCTTGCCACTCTTCCTATTACACTGTACTCCGGATCCATTCCATTGCTGAAGAAGAAGGATAAGTTGGGTGCAAAATCATCAATATTCATTCCACGGCTCAGGTAATATTCAACATACGTAAATCCATTGGCCAATGTAAATGCCAATTGGGTGATAGGATTGGCACCCGCTTCTGCAATATGATAACCGCTGATAGATACAGAATAAAAATTACGCACCTTGTTGTTAATGAAATACTCCTGCACATCACCCATGAGTTTTAATGCAAATTCAGTAGAGAAAATACAAGTATTTTGCGCCTGGTCTTCTTTTAAAATATCAGCCTGTACGGTACCTCTTACATTTTGCAATGCAGTTTGCTTGCATTGCTCATAAATTTCTTTGGGCAAAACTTCATCACCACTTAATCCTAATAATTTTAAACCCAGACCATTGTTACCAGGAGGTAATTCATTGGGCGAAGAAGGATTACTGTAAACAGGCTTAGCAGCATTGCCGAATTTCTTTTCAAATGCTGCATGCACCATTGCCCATTCACCATTCGCTTCAATCCATTTTTCACATTGCTGATCAATAGCTGCATTCATAAAAAATGCAAGCAGCATGGGAGCAGGGCCGTTGATCGTCATGCTCACACTTGTCTTGGGGTCACACAAATCAAAACCGCTGTATAGTTTTTTTGCATCATCTACTGTTGCAATGCTTACACCGCTGTTACCTACCTTACCATAAATATCCGGGCGGTGATCCGGATCTTCACCATACAATGTAACACTGTCAAATGCAGTTGATAAACGTTTGGCCGGTTGATCCACACTTACGTAATGGAATCTTTTGTTTGTTCTTTCAGGTCCGCCTTCACCTGCAAACATGCGTGTGGGATCTTCACCTTCACGTTTTAATGGAAACACACCGCTTGTAAAAGGAAAATGACCGGGTACATTTTCCTGTGCCTGCCATTTTAAAAGATCGCCCCAATCATTATATTTTGGCAACACCACTTTGGGAACTTTTGTTCCACTTAAACTGGTTGTGGTCATTTCCATTTTAATCACCTTATCTCTTACTGTGTATTCATAAAATTCTTTCTGATATTCTGCTACTTTATTGGGCCAGTTGGCAATGAGTTTACGGCTTACAGGAGTGAGTTGATCAGTAAAGAAGGCAATTTGTTTTTCCAGAACCTCCCTAAATCCCTCCAAAGGTGGGACTTTAGTCTCTGCATTTTTAAGCATCTCTAATACACCTTGCAGTTGATATAACTTCGTTGCAATAGCCGCCTGGTCTTTCACCAACTGATCATAACCACGGTTGTTCTCAGCAATCTCACTTAAATATCTTGTTCTGTTTGATGGAATGATTGCCTGGGAAACTTTTGCCGTTTCTGCAAATGAATAATCGCCAAACTTTATACTTGTTTTTTTATCAATTGCTTTTAACAACAGTTCAAAGAGATGATTCACACCATTATCATTAAACTTACTGGCCATAGTGCCAATGATGGGAAGTTCATTATCTTTTGCTGTAAAGAGCTGATGGTTTCGTTTGTATTGTTTCCGCACATCAGCCAAGGCATCTAGGGCGCCTGCTTTGTCAAATTTGTTGATGGCAATAACATCAGCATAATCCAGCATATTAATTTTTTCAAGCTGGGATGCTGCACCATACTCCGGAGTCATTACATACATGCTCACATCACAATAATCTAAAATGCTGGCATCGCTCTGTCCCACACCGGCGCTTTCTAAAATAATAAAATCAAATGCTGCGGCCTTGCAAATATCAATGGCTTCCTGTACGGCAGCGCTTAGTGCAGTATTATCTTCCCTGGTTGCTAGACTGCGCATGTAAGCTCTTGGATGAGAGATGGCGTTCATTCTTATTCGGTCGCCCAGCAAAGCGCCACCCGTTTTTTTCTTGGATGGATCAACGGAAATAACAGCAATTGTTTTATCAATGAAGTTGTTGAGAAAGCGGCGAACGATTTCATCGGTTACAGAAGATTTACCTGCGCCGCCGGTGCCGGTGATACCAAGAACAGGAACAGCCCCCCCACCCCCCAAGGGAGGGATTTTAGAGTCTGATAGTTTTATCAACTCTTCTTTTATTGTTGAGTAGTCATCACCGATTTCGGCTAATGAAATCATTCTTGCAATGCGTCTTACATCTTTCACCTCATCAAGGGGAAGTTTGCCATTCCAGTTCGGTGCCAAAGCCCCTCCTTGGGAGGGGTTGGGGAGGCTTTGTTTTATCACATCTTCAATCATTCCTTCCAGCCCCATCTTACGTCCATCATCAGGCGAATAAATTCTTGTAATGCCGTATTGATGCAGTTCTTCAATTTCAGTTGGCAAAATAGTACCGCCGCCACCGCCAAATATTTTTATATGGCCGCATCCGTTTTCATCCAGCAAGTCTTTCATGTATTTAAAAAATTCCACATGCCCGCCCTGGTAGCTGGTAATGGCAATGCCCTGTGCATCTTCTTCTATGGCGCATTCTACAATTTCTTTTACACTGCGGTTATGACCAAGGTGAATAATTTCAGCACCCTTGCTTTGCAAAATGCGGCGCATAATGTTGATGGCGGCATCATGACCATCAAAGAGAGAAGCGGCGGTAACGATGCGTACTTTATTGGTGGGGGAATAGCTCATAATTGACAAACAGGTTATCGCTAACAATTGTTTGGCAAAAGTAGTTAATTAGAGTTGAAGCTATAAAAGCACCCCCCCCCCCCCGGAAAATTTCCGGGGGGGTTGCTTTATTGATAAAGTAATTAGAAATGGCGTGTATTTATTACTGCCAAAGGCCTGCGTTGGGCAGTTCCAATAGCGTAGTAGGTGAAAATGCGGCCAGAAGCTAAGTTTGTACCCAGAGAAACAGTAGCAACTACTGTTTGCGTACCGGCGGCTTTAATTTTCATTGTATAAGTTCCTGAAGGTACGGGTGTAAATGCAGAAAGGGCATCAGCATTTGGACTGGCTCCCAAATAACTTCTATTCGTGATGGTAACACTGTCAAGTGATGGTACAGTACGTAAAAAAGTAATATCAACAGCAGGTGCGTTGGGTGCTGCATGTACAAAACGTACATGGGTAAAACCTGTTGCAGGTACTGTTAAATTATCATTTAAGCGAACTACTTTTAATTTACTTGAAGGCGTTGCCAGTGTATCATAGGCAATGATAGTGTAAGCGCTGTTTTTAGCAAAAGGTAAACTTGCTTCAATAACATTCGTTCTTCCGCTGTCACGGGAAATTTTAATATTTCTGGTTCCTTCCAGAAAAGGCATATAACCGGCTCCATTGCCTCCACCGCCTCCGGCAGAAACAAGCCCGTAGGTTAAACGTCTGCTGCCATTTGCTACCAAACCGTCAACAACAATATCATAGGCAGGCTGTACTTGAGGTAAAATTGCTAATGTATCCGGAGCTGCATGTATAAATTGTGCAGTGCTGTTTGCCAGTGGATTCAGTTCTGTTGCTTCTTTCGTTTTTTGGCAACCAGCGATGCTTATAAGCACCAAAGCTGCAAAGAGAAAAGAAATATTGTTTTTTAATTTCATATAAAGTTCTTTTTGAATATTATCAGTTGAATTTAGTAACCTGTATTTTGTTGGATGTTTGAATTAGCATCCCGCTCACCCTGTGGAATAGGCCAAACCCACTCTCTTCTTCCTGGTGCAAGTAAAATAGAAGTTGTAGGAGAAGTAATGGAAACTCTGTCAATCGTTCTTGTAGTACGTTTTAAATCGAACCAACGATGACCTTCCATAAACAATTCTTTTCTTCTTTCAGTTGCAATTGCAGTAATTAATGCTGTTCCAGTTTCAGATCCATTTACAAATCCATTGATTCTTGCTGCACGCAGTGTATTTAAATCGGCAAGTCCTAATGCTTCCTGCCCTGTAGTATTCGCATAAGCCTCAGCCCTTATTAAATACATTTCACCGGTTCTGAAAGCTTTCCAATCTACAACACCATCTAGTGCAGAACCTTTTCCTAAGTATTTAGTAACTACTAATCTTGAATTGGATCGAACTAAAGAAGTTGTACTAAAGCCTCTTGTTACAGAAGTTGGAAAACGAACATCATTAACTTCATCAATTTGTGTAAAAAGTGTAGGATTGCCCTCAAACTGGCTCCTGTTAGTACCTGGTGTGGGGCTGTAAACATCACCCGCAAGCCTGCTTAAAAACTCTCCGGGCGAAAAGAATACTGCAAAAGCAACTTCAGCATTACTCTGATCTCTCCAAATTGAAGGGTAAACTGAACGGCTTGCTAAAGGCAATGCATTTATTACGGTTGTAGCATTTGAAATGGCAACGGGCCAATCTTTTGCATAGAGTGCCACTCTTGCATAAATAGCACTTAAACCAATCAAATCAATTTTATACTTGGCACCAGTATTAACAGGGGCATCAATATCACCAAGTAAAGTGCGTGCTGTATTTAAATCAGCAAAAATATCATCATAGTTTTGCTTAACTGTTTGGCGGGCTGGTTTTGTAGTGGCAGGGGATTCTTCCAGTACTGAAATTTTTCTGTAAACTACTCCCAGCCCGGTACTGTTACGGTCAAAGTTTTCGCCAAAATACCGTAGCAGGTCAAAATGCACAAGTGCCCGGATAGCAAGTGCCTGACCTTTAATACGGTTTGCCTGTTTTTGATTGGCGGGTGTTACCACTTTGTCAATGTTATTAATAATAATATTTGCATTCGCAATAATATTGTAGCAACCAAGCCATGTTTCCCCTACAGTTCCGTTTTGTGGTGTGTACAACCAATCTGTTACCTCTAAAAAGTTTACAAGTGATTCTGTTGTTTGTACAAGGTTATCAGTTGACATATCTGGCAACACTGAAAGATTGCGGCCATAATAACCTACACCACGCATACTATTATAAATACCGCTCAAGCCCGCATCATAATCACCGATAGACTTAAAGGCATTTTCAATTGTAGCAGAGTGGGTTGGGTTGATTTCGATTGATTTCTCGCAGGCATTCAAACCTGTTATCAGGAAACCCGCAAGTATGTATTTTAAAAATGATTTTTTCATTTTCTTTAGTTTAATAGTTTAAAATCCAATGGTTAAGCCCGCAGTTAATGTTCTTAATGCAGGATATTGAGCACCTGTGAGAACACCGGATGAAAGTTCCGGATCAAATCCGAGGAACTTAAACCCTGTCCATAAGTTTTCCCCCATCAAATAAAATCTTACATTGGTGAGTTTGATTTTCTTAATTGCAGACTCTGGAAGACTGTAACCCAGTTGAACATTTCTTAACCTTAAAAAACTGCCATCTTCAAGAAATCTTGTTGTAACTCTTCTCATTGCCAGAGTTGCACGTGGTATGTCCGTAATATCGCCTGGTTTTCTCCACTCTCTTGAAACAGCCCTTGACATGTTATCAAAGAAATAACTTGGGTCTTCAACATTTGTACGATCGTTGTTATAAACAATATTTCCAAACAAATAAGTAAAGAATACAGAAAAGTCAACTCCTTTAACAGTGAATTTATTGGTAAAACCGCCAAAATAAGGTGCATCTCTTGTTCCAAATATTTGCCTGTCATTCACATCATCGTATAATTCTGTTAACACACCATTGGGTCTTCTGTAAATGGCATTTCCGTTGTTAGGATTAACGCCTTCATATTTTACAACATAGTTGCTGTTTAAAGGGTATCCAATTCTTTGTACGGTTGTACCAACAACAACACCTGTTGGAGGTGCAGTTGGTGTTAATGCTAACAATTTGTTTCGGTTAACAGTAAAATTAATCGTAGTGCTCCAGTAAAAATTCCTTTTCTTAACGTTTTCAGTAATTAAAGTAAACTCCCAACCTCTGTTTCTTACCTTTCCAATATTGGTATTAAGAGAAGCAAAACCTGTTGTTCTTGAAAGTTGGTTGTTTAAAAACAGCAGATTTGTGACTTCGCTGTAAAAATCAACACCTAAAGTAATACGACCTTTGAAAGCAACTGCATTTATTCCGGCATTAAATTTCGATCTTTCTTCCCATGTCAAATCCGGGTTGGGTAACTGGCTTATACCAGGGCCGTTTATTCCCGTATAAGATCTGTTAGTAAACAACTCACGAGAAGCAAAATCTCCAATACCTTCCTGATTTCCTACTTTACCGTATGATACTGAAAGTTTAAAGTTGTCAACAAAACGAACAGGTTTAAAAAATTGCTCATCACTAATTACCCAACCTGCACCAATTGAATAAAAATTGGCAATGCGATTATTAACACCAAATCTTGAAGAACCATCTCTTCTAAAACTTCCATTCAAAAAGTACTTGTTTTTAAACGAATAAGTTGCTAAACTGTAGTATGATAAAATTGCATTCTCAGTTCTGTTTTCTCTAACTGAAGGTAAGAAAGTAGCAGAGCCATTTGTTACACCAGCACCATTTTGAAAGTTGCCCGTTAAACCAAAACCACTAAAACCATAGGTTTGGAGTACTCTTGTAACCCACTCGTTATAAAGACCAACTGAAAAATTATGATCTTTTATTGATTTAGTATAGTTTAATGATGTGGTTCCGGTGTACCTCGTTAATATTCGGGCATCTTTATCAAAACGGCCCTGGTTTCCGTTAGCTGCTTGACCTACAACACTAAAACGGGTAAACAATAATGTTTGGTCCCAGTTTTCATAGTCAAGTCCCCAATTGGTTCTAAAGGAAAGTCCCTTTGTTATAAAAGGAAGTTTTGCCTCCAAAAATGCATTTCCTACAAATTTAAATTCTTTTGTTCCCCTTGTTGTTTCATTAATATCTTGTATTGGATTCGGCTGACCTGAAGTAAACTGCTGATAGGTTCCTGTATTTGGATTGAAGGGCCTTTCGTAAGGATTACCCCAGCGTATTGCATTTAATGGAGATGCAATACCGGTATTTGCTTCTGTCGTGTTTAGATAATTACTCCATCCCCCATAAGAATTGATACCAAATTTAAGATTATTGGTTGCTGTGTGTTCAATGTTTACTCTTGCGCTGTAGCGATCTAAACCGGTACGCTTAACAGTACCTGTTTGTTTAAATATACCACCCGATATAAAGAAAACTGTTTTATCACTACCGCCGCTTGCACTTAATTGATGTGAATTGGTAATACCTGTTTGTGTAAGTTCATCCTGCCAATTGGTATTGATGTTTTTTAAACTGTCCAGTTTGGCTGTATTCCAACCGTAAGGATTACCTCTGGCAATTTCATAGTCTAATTTTTCAGCTGTTTCCATAATTTCCAGTTTGTTTTTTGGAAATCTGGATTGGCCATAAATTCCGTTATATTCAAAACGGGTTTTACCACTTTTTCCTCTTTTAGTTGTAATTACAATTACACCATTAGCACCTCGTGAACCGTATTGTGCAGTAGTAGATGCATCTTTTAAAACTGTTACAGTTTCAAAATCGTTAGGGTTTAACGATGAAAAGTTTTGAGCAGAAATTTGAATACCATCTAAAATGTATAATGGTTGTGTTGTACCATTTACGGATCCAACACCTCTTATTGTAACATTTGCTGCTGCTCCAGGCTGTCCTGAGTTTGCCTGTATCAAAGTACCGGCTGCTTGCCCCTGAAGAATCTGATCAAATGAACCAATGGGTATGTTTTTGATGGTTTCGGCTTTTACCGTTGCAATTGCACCTGTAACCTGCCTTTTTTGAAGAGTTTGATAACCGGTAACAACAACCTCACCCAATGAACTTTCATTGGTTTCAAGCTGAATATTTAATGACCCGGCTCCAATAGAAGCAGTTACTTGTTTGTATCCTACAAACGTAAACGTAAGTGATTTTACGGTTTGCGGAACTGTAACTTTAAACGAACCATCAGCATTTGAAGTACCAACAGACTTCCCTGCTGCATTGATGGTTACACCCGCCAAAGCTGATCCGTCCTTGGAATCAGTAACTTTTCCTGTTACCTCCTTAGTTTGCGCCATAAGCTGGCTCATGCCCAGAAATAAGCATGTAATTAACATTACAAATTTTCTCATTAGTCGTTAGTTTAAGTTTCAAATATATGTTATGATAGTATCAACAACTGTTTATAGACAGGTAAATTTTGAAAAAGCTGCATTATTTTATTTTTTATTGGTGTTTAATAAAAAAGACTATTTGCCGCAATATCTTTCACAAAAAGTGTTTAATTTTTTACTTTAACCAAAAAATTCTGCAAAAAAAACTGCCGCAGATTTTGCGACAGCCCCATTAAATATTATAAAATCAAACAGGTTTAAAGTAAACTGCTGGTAACTATAGGCCTTTCAAGGTCTCTTTTATTTCCAAACCTTATCTCGGGATATCGGGTTTACAGCAAAAGTTTATATTAAAAATAAATTTAATCTCTGCTTCTTGCCATATATATTAATATGTACTGCACCAAAGTAGCAATAGATGCCAATGCCGCCACCACATAAGTCATGGCCGCCCATTTGAGGGCATCTTTGGCGCCATCATGCTCCTGCCCGTTTACCACATTGGTGTGGTTGAGCCAGGCCAGGGCCCGGTTGCTGGCATCAAACTCCACCGGCAGAGTAATAGTGGTAAACAGCGTACTGGCGGCAAAAAGCAGGATACCAATGAGCAAAACCGTTTGGTTGCCGCCGCCCACTGTAAAAATACCCACGCCAATAGCCAAAATCCATTGCGAAAGGGTTGTGCTGATTTGAGCTATGGGTACCAGCCTTGAACGGAGCATAAGCCATTGATAAGCAGTGGCATGTTGCACCGCATGGCCGCACTCATGAGCGGCTACGGCAGCCGATGCAATGGAGTTGCCATTAAACACATCCGGGCTGAGGTTTACGGTTTTGTTCATGGGATTATAGTGATCGCTTAAAAAGCCATCCACTGAAACTACCTGCACATCAAAAATGCCATTTTCTTTCAGCATCTTTTCTGCCACCTGGCGGCCGGTTAAACCGCTGAGAAGGGGGTGCTGAGCATACTGTTTAAACTTACTTTTGAGGCGCATCTGAATCAAAAAGCCAATGCCCATAAAAAGCAGGGAGACAATTAAAATTCCGGGAGTCATTTGTTGTTTTTTTAAGTAACAACTAACCCCTCAAATTAGTTTCCAAAGCATCAAAAATGCCAAAAAAAGAGTTGCGGAAAACAGCATAAGTCTTTTTGGCAGAAAGAGTTACGCTTATAAGTTCCCGTAAGCAAAAAATATTTTTTTATTACAAAGTCAATTTTCATAAGTTGTTGATAATCAATTGAAAGAACGGCCATTAAGCCTGTTCTTTCAACCCATGCTTTGCCGGAGAATTCACAATTAATTTATACACATACCCGAAAATTTATTTTGAAATGTGGCGGCAAGTTGTAATTTAGCGATAGAATTTAATGGGTTAGTAAGTACAAAGGGTTGGAAGAAATTCCAGCCCTTTTACTTTTTATCAACTTCACTTTTTTTTCTCCCGGTTTTTTTATTGAATTGATTTGTTTCATCCCTTTTTTTTGATGATGAAAAAATATTTTAAACAGATGATTTTTTTTGATGCACTTTTATAAAAGTTGTGAACGGTTAAAAAATTATGAGCAAGGTTAAGACAGCTTTTTTTTGCAGCAATTGCGGATATGAATCCACCAAATGGATCGGGCGCTGCCCCAGTTGTAATGAATGGAACACATTTGTTGAAGAACTGATTTCAAAAAGTAAAGATGATGTAAAGAAACAAATGTGGAAGGATGAGTTACAAACCGGTGAAAGCAAAATCATTTCGTTGAGTGAAGTTAAAAGCAGCGAAGAAAAAAGATTGATGACGGATGATGCAGAGTTAAACCGTGTATTGGGTGGTGGCATTGTTCCCGGTAGTATTGTACTGATTGCAGGTGAACCCGGCATTGGAAAATCAACTTTGTTTTTACAAAGCGGTTTGCAACTGAAGGGCGTTACTACTTTATATGTGAGTGGTGAAGAAAGTGAACAGCAAATAAAAATGCGGGCCGACCGTTTGCAAATGCAGAATGAAAATTTTTATTTGTTAACTGAAACATCAACCAATATTATTTTCAGCGAAATAAAAAAACTCAAACCTCAGTTAGTAATTATCGACTCTATTCAAACATTGCAAACACCCTACATTGAAAGCGGCCCGGGCAGTATTTCGCAAATAAGAGAGAGCGCTGCAGAGCTGCAGCGCTTTGCCAAAGAAACCAACACACCTGTGTTTCTCATTGGGCATATTACCAAAGATGGAAATATTGCTGGGCCCAAAATTTTAGAACACATGGTGGATACTGTTTTGCAGTTTGAAGGCGACCGTCATTATACGTACCGGATTTTACGAACGATGAAGAACCGTTTTGGTTCTACCAATGAATTGGGTATTTATGAAATGACAGAAGCAGGCATGCGGCCAGTAAATAACCCCAGCGAAATACTCATCACACAAAAAGAAGATGTATTAAGCGGTATTGCTATTGCTGCAACTATGGAAGGTATGCGTCCGTTGTTAATTGAAGTGCAGGCATTGGTAACGCAAAGTGTTTATGGCACCCCGCAACGTACAGTAAGCGGTTTTGATTTAAGACGATTGCAATTATTACTGGCTGTGCTGGAAAAACGTGGTGGCTTTCATTTTGGAATGAAAGATGTGTTTTTAAATATTGCAGGTGGTATAAAAGTGGAAGACCCATCTATTGACCTTGCCGTTTTATGTGCACTGCTTTCCAGCTATGAAGATGTGCCGCTTAACCCGCAAATTTGTTTTGCGGGAGAAGTGGGACTAAGTGGTGAAATAAGAGCCGTAAACAGAATTGAACAGCGTATTGCAGAAGCAGAGAAACTGGGGTTTGAAAAAATCATTATCAGCAAATACAACCTGGGACATAAAAACGAAAAGAAAATGCAGCAGAAGCACAACATTGAAGTAATTACAATGGGCAAAGTGGAAGAACTATACCAGTACCTGTTTCAATAAAAATGTTTTTACCCCGCAGAAAGGATTTTTTCCATTGATGTTTGTTTTTTATCTTACTGTATGCTCCGTGTAAAACAATGGCTCACTGATTTTTCATTGCTCTTATTTCCACACCACTGTGCAGGCTGCGGAAGTGATTTGCTGCAGCAGGATCAGAGCATTTGCCACAACTGTTATACGAATTTGCCCGAAACAGGCTTTGCACCTCATGCCGGCAATCCCATCGAAAAAATATTTTATGGCCGTGCGGATGTTCATGAAGCAATGGCGGGTTATTATTTTACCAAACAATCAGCCTTGCAGCACATCATCCATGCACTCAAATATAAAAACAATACAGAGGCAGGTTTACAAATGGGAAGATGGATGGGATTGCAATTAAACAACAGTAACCGCTTTAAACATCTTGATGCGCTGATTTCCCTTCCATTGTTTCCTGAAAAAGAAAAAAAGAGAGGTTATAACCAGGCAGCGGTTTTGTGTGAAGGCATCTCTGAAATAATAAATGTTCCTGTTGTAAACAATTTTGTGATACGCAAACGTTATACAGATACACAAACAAAAAAAGGAAGAAGTGAACGATGGGCAAATGTGGATGGCAGTTTTGAAGTAACCCCTCATCATCCTTTAACCGGTAAACGGGTATTATTGGTGGATGATGTTATTACAACCGGCGCCACTTTAGAAGCATGCGGCGCTGCCGTTACTGAAACCGGAACAAAACTGAGCATTGCCGTATTGGCATGGGCAAGCGATGATTAAGTTTAGTATGACACAAAAACAAACATCTGCTTTTAACAATAAAAAAAATGTATTTAAAAACGCAGCACTTATTTTTACGCCTGTGAAACTACTAACTGCAATATTTATTCTCTCTGTTTTTATTTTTACTGCAAGTTCCTGCAGAAAAGAAACGATCAACACCAGTAATGAAGCCAGGCTGGATATTGGCAGAGACAGTTTGCTGTTTGATACTGTTTTCACCACCGCCGGTTCCATCACCAAATATTTTTTGATTAAGAATGATAATAAACAAAAGATCAGCATCAGTAATATTCAGTTGATGGGCGGTACCGCTTCTGCTTTTAAAATGAATGTAGATGGGAGCCAGGGTACACAGTTCAGCAATATTGAACTGGCGGCCAATGACAGTTTGTATGTGTTTGTTCGGGTGAATGTAAATCCCACTGCCGCCAACCAGCCTTTTGTAATAAAAGACAGTGTGCGTATTCAATGGAACGGAAACACCCTGCATAAGCAATTAGAAGCATGGGGGCAAAATGCCAACTACATCCGCAGCGCCATCTTCCAGGGAAATTTTACATGGACAAAAACAAAACCCTATGTGATTTTAGGCGGAATGATTGTTGACACAAATGCTGTACTTACTATTCAGCCCGGCACACGAATTTATTTAAATGCTGACGCACCCTTTATAGTAGATGGTACACTTTTAATAAACGGAACAAAAGTTGACAGTGTTGTATTTAAAAGCAACAGGTTAGATAACCCCTATAAAGATTATCCCGGTGCATGGCCCGGCATTTATTTCCGTGGCAGCAGCAAGGATAACCGTTTAACTTATACGTATATTAAAAACGCTTACCAGGGTGTGGTGGCAGAAAAACCATCAGGCAATATGAACCCTAAAGTAACATTGAATAACTGCTATCTTGATAATATTTATGATATCGCTGTATTTGGTGTTAACTCCAGCATTACCGCCAATAACTGTTTAATCAGCAATTGCGGCAACAATATTGCCCTTTTGTATGGTGGCACTTATAATTTCACACATTGCACAGCCGCCTCATTTTCCAATTTATTTGTGGCGCATAAAAACCCTGTGCTGGTGGCCACCAATTTTGTAAAACAAAACAACCAAATTTTATCAGCACCGCTCAATGCCAATTTTACCAATTGTATTTTGTGGGGCGATGAAGGTTTTGTTGACAATGAAGTGGTAACCGATAAGCAGGGTACGGATGCGTTGAACCTTACTTTTAATAATGTGCTCTACCGTGCCAAAACCGATCCTGCCAATACTGTTTTAAACAATGTGATTAAAAATCAAAACCCGGCTTTTGACAGCGTGGATGCAGGCAGAAGGTTTTACAGTTTTAAACTCAGGGCAGGTTCACCCGCCATTAACAAAGGCATTGTTACTTCTCTTACTACAGATATGGAAGGTAAACCAAGAGTGGGTTTGCCGGATTTGGGGTGTTATGAAAAACAATAACTGTTTCTATGCGAACCTTGTTTCTTTTGTTTATCATGATAATTGTTAACGCCTGCAGCGGATGGCAGCACGGTATTAACAGCCGCATGGTCAATAATTATTATTATTTGGTTACATGGGATAAAAAGGATTTTGGTACAAAACGCCTGGATGTACAAAAACGCTTCCACAGCAATTCTGAGTTTGCCTGTTTTGTAAACAACAATCCCAAACCAGATTTTATGCTGGAGTACACTGAAACTGATAAATGTGAGGTGATACAATTATATTATGTTGCTAAAGATTCTGTATTTATCTTTAAACAATGTAAACCAAATCAATTACAGTGTGTTAATTTATCAGAAAGCAGACCTTTAACAAAAGTTGAGCTTAATACTTGGGAAACCCTGCAAAAAAGAACCGTAAAAATTAAACGGTCATTAAATGAGCCATAAGAAAATATTCATTTTAATGCCAATCGGTGATGAATATTTTTTATGGCGAATAACATAGCTTGCACCGCAAAAAAGCGGGGTGGTAAAAATTTCAAATAAAAAACAAACACATGAAAATCTTTCTTTTATCGGTAGCCGTATTTGTTTCACTTTCATTTACAACCAGCAAAGCACCCCTTACCAAATTGCCAAGTGTTCATCAATTTAAAATGGAAGGGCTCGAAGGCGGCACTATTGATTTTAAAAAATACAAGGGCAAAAAAATATTGATTGTTAACACCGCCTCCAAGTGTGGTTACACCCCGCAGTATGAAGAGTTGCAGGCCTTGTATGAAAAATATAAAGACAAGCTGGTGGTAATAGGTGTGCCAGCCAACAACTTTGGCGGACAGGAACCCGGCACCAATGCCGAAATCAAACAATTCTGCAGCGGAACCTATCATGTAACATTCCCCATGACTGCCAAGGTGAGTGTAAAAGGTGATGACATGTGTGAGCTCTACCAATGGCTCACCAGCAAAGAAAAAAATGGTGTGCTGGATGCAGAAGTGAAATGGAATTTCAATAAGTTTTTACTAAATGAAAACGGTGAGCTCATTGCTTATTTTCCAAGTAAGGTGAAGCCGATGAGTGAGGAGATAACAAGTAAGTTGTAATAGCATAAATTTTTGTTTGAAAGCAGAGGCTGTTGCTTCTGCTTTTTTATCTCCTTCTCTTCCTATCTTCGCCCCTAATGCAATTCTCCCAAATCATAGGTCAGCAGCATACCATTGAACAGCTAAAAGAGATGGTGGACAACAGAGAAGTTATAAATAAAATAAATTTATTGAAAAAGCTTTTTATTAAAGTATTAAAAAAGTAAAGGGTCCCTTTAATTTTTATTTTCCCCCTCTGTTATCTTTTTAATATTTTCCTCTACATAAGATATAAGCTCTTTCCATCGTTTGTCCGGTTTTAAAGGCAGGAAGAATACTTCATTTTCTAATTTTGGAATATCATAATATGGGGTGCCCTTAACAATTTTAAATAACTGTGCAAAAGCAGAATCATTATTTTTTAAAGCTGCATAAGCGCATGCGGCTTTGTATCTATCTTTAACCTTTCCACGATTATTGTTGTTTTTAAATGCGATCTCGAAATATGCTGCCGAGATTTCATACTTATTTTTTTGAAAGTATAAATCTGCTAAATTAATAGCTTCCTCGTAAGTACCTCTAAACAACGATATTTTTGAAGTATCATTACCTTTCTTTTCAATGACTGGATAAATTAAGGTATTTGATGATCTGTTTTTATTGTTTGAGTAATCATCGCTTTGTAAGATTAAAGTTGAGTCCCGATTAAGTTGACAAAATGATTTAGTCGTAACTAAAACGAAGAGGTGTATATATATTATTAATGTTTTCATAAAAAATCAATTAAAGCAGCGGCTGATTGATTTTGCCGCTGCTCTTTTAAACAAATATTTAAACGTACCATTCATCAGGGTCTTTCGGACAAATAGTTGTTGTTCCAGCATAATTCCAAACATTCATTTGCACAAGATAGAAATCAGAAACATACCTTCCGTAGAAATCTATATATCCCCGATCCTGTATCGCAAACAAATGTAGACACCGGTCACCTGGAATGAAACCCCAAAAATATGTCGTCTCAATAAGAGTTTTAGGTTTTTTTGTTTTGAGAAGGGGTTGGGGTTGAGTAGTGTAATTTTCAGCATTGCTGCTTAAACTTGTAGTAATAAGAAAAAGAGCTATTATACATGCTCTAAAAAGATTGTTCATTTTTTAATTTTTAAATTAATCTTACCTTCGGAATTTGGTGCCGTGTCAGAATTTTCCACCACTGCTTTTAAGAGCAGCCAACTCTAAAATTGCAACTATTAGGATTGCAATATAGCCCCCCCAGCAAATAAACAATACTACAAAGCGGGTATTTTTTTGTTTATAAACATAAACGCTTAGCACTTATTCTTACAAGCTATAAATCTGCATATTCCTATCTTCGCCCCCAATGCAATTCTCCCAAATCATAGGACAACAGCATACCATTGAGCAGTTAAAAGAAATGGTGGACAACAACCGCCTCAGCCACGCACTGCTCATGATTGCCAAAGAAGGAGCAGGTGGTTTACCATTGGCTCTTGCCTTCAGCAATTATGTGGTGAGCCAGAGTGAAAAACAAAAACCTGCTGCTGCACCAGTAATGGGTTTGTTTGGTGAAGAAATTCCACCTGCTGCCACCACATCAAGCCACGGTGCAGAACTGGCAGCTCAGTACATTCATCCTGATATTCATTATTCCTATCCCGTCATCCCACGCAAGAGCGGCGATAAACCCATCAGCACCGATTACATCAGCGAATGGCGGGAGTTCATCAAACAATATCCCTACGGCAATGTGTACGACTGGCTGCAGTTCATCGGTGCAGAAAACAAACAGGGCAATATTACTTCAGCAGAATGTGCTGATATCATCCGCAAACTCAACCTCAAAAGTTTTGAAAGTGAATACAAGATTTTAGTGCTTTGGATGCCGGAGTATCTCGGCAACGAAGGCAACAAACTGTTGAAGCTGATAGAAGAACCGCCAGCCAACACCCTCTTCATCCTCATTGCAGAAAATGAAAGTTTGGTACTGCCCACCATTGTGAGCCGCTGCCAAACCATTCGCATACCACCCATTGAAACAAACGAAGTGGCACAGGCACTGCAGCAACGCAGCAAGCTCAGTGCAGAACAGTCCAACCAAATTGCAGGCGTAAGCGAAGGCAATTATCGTGAAGCATTGCAACTCATTCAGCATGCTGAAGAAGACTGGCAAAGTTTGTTGCGGGATTGGCTCAACGCTATTTTAAAAACAGGACCCGTAGCACAGGTAAAGTGGGTGGACCTTATCAGTGCACAGGGCCGTGAAAAACAAAAACAGTTTCTCCGCTACTTCACGCATTTGCTGGAGCAGAGCATTCGCCTGCGCACCATGGGTGAAGAAAACTTACCGCTCACCAGTACTGAAAAAGACTTTGCCCACCGCCTCAACAAGCTTTGTGATGTGAGCCGCATGCAGGCCATTACGCAGGAGCTCGACAGCGCCGCTTATTATATTGAACGCAACGCCAACGCCAAACTGCTCTTTATGGCGCTCACCATCAAACTCTATCATATTATTGCCAATGGTACGGTGATTGACGTGAGCTAAGACCTATAAGGTTTGCCGGGCAGAGGTAGCAGCGCTGCAAACCTTATAGGTCTGTGCTTGGCGCAAATTCCTTATTTTTGAACAATTGCCCCAACACCGAACCGTGCAGAACGAACAGGGCAATAAAAAGACAGAAGAAAAGATTTGTGTAACGGGCTTTTGAATCATTAAGCATCTTCTGTTGCGTCGCACTCTTGTACTGCCGTGCTATCTTCAGCACCGCACTTCAACATAGCACTAAACGTTGGGCAAAAGGCTCAATGGGGAACTGAACGTACAAGGGAGTGACACAACATAAGCCAAATAAACATTCCTCAGCTTGCCACATCATTGCTTTTCTATTTTTTTACTTTTTACTTTTCAATTAATATGAGCTGTACAAGCTGCGGAACAGGTTCACCCAACGGATGCAAAAGCAATGGCGGTTGCAGCAGTGGCGGTTGTAACCGTTTAAATGTGCACGACTGGCTGGCCAATCTTCCTTTTAGCGACCCCAATAGCGATTGCCGCATTGTAGAAATTTCTTTTAACAACGGAAGCCGTAAAGATTTTTACCGCAACAATACTTTACAGCATTTTGAAAAAGGTGATATGGTTACGGTGGAAGGTGTGAGTGGTTTTGATGTGGGCATGGTAAACCTTAGTGGTGAACTGGTGCGTCTGCAAATGAAAAAGAAAGGTGTAAAAGAAGATAACCCTGAGTTTAAAAAAATCATGCGCCGCTCCAATGATATGGATTTGCAGAAGTGGCGGGAGAGTAAAGACAGGGAGAAAGCTGCACTCGTTCGCACGAGAGCTATCTTAATTCAGATGAACCTGGATATGAAGCTCATTGAAGTGGAAATTCAGGCTGATGGACGCAAAGCAACATTTTATTATACCGCCGAAGACCGTGTTGATTTTCGTGAACTCATTAAAATCCTTGCCGGCGATTTTAAAGTAAAGGTGGAGATGAAGCAAATTGGTATCCGCCAGGAAGCAGCAAAAATTGGCGGCATTGGCAGTTGCGGAAGGGAACTTTGCTGCAGCAGTTGGCTCAGCGATTTTAAAAGTGTAACCACAACCATTGCACGCTATCAAAACCTCACCATCAATCAAACAAAACTCAGCGGACAATGCGGCCGTTTGAAATGCTGTTTGAATTATGAACTGGATACGTATTTAGATGCCTTGCAAAACTTTCCCACCAATGCTGAAACACTGGAACTGAGCAGGGGAACAGCTTCTCTTATTAAGAAAGATATTTTTAAAAACCTGATGTGGTATGTATTGCCCGACAGTAATAAGCAATACCCTGTGCCTATTGAACGTGTAAAAGAAATTCGTGCCATGAATGCCAAAGGTGTGCGGCCCGATGAATTGGGAGCCATAGAACTAACACCTGCCAAAGCAGAAGAAAAAGAAATGGCGCATGTGGAACTGGTGGGGCAGATAAGTTTGCAAACATTGGAACGTAACAGCCGCAGAAGAAGAGATAAAGAACAGGGGCAGCAACGCAACCAGCAGCAACAAAAACAACAGGGGCAGCAGGGCGGTGGACAGCAAAGAAGACCGCAACAACAAAGGCAGCAACAAGGTGGCGGTAACCAGCAACAACCTCAGCAGCAGCAGCGGCCACAGCAACAACGCCCGCAACAGAACAGACCTCCGCAACAACCGCAGGGTGAACGGAAAAAGATTGAGCCGCCTAAAAAAGATAATTAAAAGAGAACCCCAATGATGAGTTGGGGTTTTGTTTTGTTGGTATCTTACACAAGAGTTTGCTTATGGCAAACTTTTTTGGTAGCTTTGAAACGATGTTTAATATCATCAACCGCAAAATATTGCTTGAATACTGCAAAAAATATCCGCAGGCAGCAACAGCGCTTAAAGAATGGTATTATGAATTACTTAAAGGTAATTTCAAAAGCTTTAATGAATTGAAAGCTGTTTACGGAAATGCAAGTATTGTAGCAGATGACAGGGTAGTATTTAATATCATGGGAAATAAATACAGGCTTGTTGTACGGTTTTCATTCTTGTATAAAGCAATTCAAATAAAATGGTTTGGCACACATAAAGAATATGATGCTATCGATGTAACAACTGTTCAAATTAAAAAATAAATGTATGGAACTGAGACCAGTTAAAACAAAGAAACAATACAACGAATACCTGCAATGGGTGGATGAGCAGTTTGATAAAAAAGTTCAGCCCAACTCACCTGAAGGTGAAAAGCTGCAGGTAGTTTTGATTTTGATTAAAGATTATGAAGACAAACACTTCCCTGTTCCCATGCCCGACCCTGTTGAGGTAATTAAATTAAAAATGCTTGAGAAAGGGATGAGGAGTAAAGACCTTGTTGGAAAGATAGGTTCTAAAGGGCATATTTCTGCCATTCTCAGCAAACGCAAATCACTCACTTTACAAACCGCAAGAATACTGCATAAAGAACTTGGCATTCCTGCTGAGGTATTGCTTGGTTAATATTAATTCATCATGCGCCGTTTTATGAAAATATCATTTATGGTTTTATCCATCTTCTTACTGCTGTGGCTTATTATGGCACAAAGCTGTATGAAAATGCGCATCAGTGATCAGGAAGCAAAGAAAAAGTTTGATGAAGCTGGCATTTCCCTTAAAACACCAACGATTAATATTAATGGCTTTCCACTACATTATGCACAAACAGGCAATGATACATTCCCTACTTTGTTATTTGTACATGGAACACCCGGCAGTTGGGATGCGTTTCAGAATTATTTAAAGAACAAAGAACTCTTGCAACATTACCGCATCATTTCCATTGACCGCCCGGGTTTTGGTTACAGTGATTTTGGTAATGCCATGAATTTAAGTGAACAAACAAAAATCATCAGCCAGTGGATGGACAGCATTTACAATGGTAAGCCCATGATTGTGATTGGTCATAGCCTGGGCGGGCCCATGGCTATTAAACTTGGAGGAGCAAGACCACAGTACATGAAAACGCTGGTGCTGCTGGCCGGCTCACAAGACCCCAATGAAGAAAAGCCGGAAAAGTGGCGGCCTGTATTATTTAAAACACCATTGAATTATTTAATACCCGGCGCCCTGCGGCCCAGCAATGAAGAGCTGTGGTATTTAAAAAAAGATTTAAAAGAAATGGATGGCGATTATGAAAAAATAACCTTCCCCGTGTATATCCTCCATGGTAAAAAAGATATGCTGGTGCCTTATGGCAATATGGCTTACACTGAAAAGATGCTCACCAAAACCGATGCTGTTTATACCATCACTTTTGAAAAAGAAAATCATTTTATTGTGTGGACGAGGGAGAAAGAAATTGTGGAGTTATTGATGAAGCTGAAGTAAGTTGTCATTCTGAACGCAGTGAAGAATCTGCCCGGCTGTTGTACATAAACCCAACAGATCCCCCGTACCCGGGGATGACATTAATTCATCAGCACCTTATACAACGCATCCTGCACTTTACCACGCACATTCAGGGTTAATAATTTGGTATTGGTTCCCCCGTCAGGATAAACTCTGTTACTTAAAAACACATATACCATTTTATTGACGGGGTCAGCCCATACGCAGGTGCCGGTATAACCTGTGTGCCCGAATGTTTCAGGTGATGCCAGTACGCAAGGATAACCATCTTTACGCATCAACGTATCTTTTCCCATATATTTCTGCATCACATCCCGTTCCGGTTTATCAAAGCCCCAGCCACGCCGGCTGTTTGCACTGCCATAAGATGTAAACAACTTTACTGTTTCGGGTTTAAAAAAATGTTGTTCCCCAATTTGCCCCCCATTGCACAGCATTTGCATCAGCACCGCCAGTTCATATGCTGTACTGAATAAACCTGCATGGCCTGCCATACCACCAAACATAGCAGCGCCGGGGTCATGCACATCGCCTCTTAATAATTGTCTGCGGAAAGTTACTTCACGTTCTGTTGGTACAATACGATTGAGTAAAAGATGGTTGCGTGGAAAGAACCCTGTTGAATGTAAATCCAGCGGCTCATAAAATGTTTTACGAACATAGGCATCCAGGCTCATGCCTGTAATTTGCTCAACAATCTTTCCGAGAAAAATAAAATCATTATCGCTGTACACATATTTCCCCCTGGGTCCAAGTTCGCTTTGGATCATGCGTGTGTACATGGTATCCACCCAGTCATGTCGCATATATAAAGCTTCTGCCACACGTACTGGATATTCCCTATCACTTACTGATTCAAACTTATCATCATCCGGCACGCCGGTTTGTGAATCAATCACTTCTTTATAAAATGGGATCCATGCTTTTAAACCTGCCTGGTGCAATAAAATATCTTCAACTACTAAATCAGCTTTATTTGTTCCGTTCACCCAGGGCAGGTAAGAACCTGAGTTTTTTTTTACATCAAGCTTTCCTTCTTCATACAATTTCATCACGGCAATATTGGTGGCGCAGATCTTTGTAACAGAGGCCATATCAAACACACTTTCCAATGTCATGGGCTGTATTTGATCATAAGTATAATAGCCATACGCTTTTTCAAAAGCAATACTCCCGTTTTTTACGGCCATCACCACACAACCGGGAAATGCTTTTCTTGTAATAGCATCTGCAATTATGGAATCAACGGTTATAAATTTTGTTTTATCTTCCAATTGTAAAGGCAGGTAAGCCGTTGCTGCTTTTTGATAACTTAAACCTGTTCCGAATTTAAAATTATCACAAACCGTTACCGGCAGTTTGCCCTGTGGCTGTGCTTTGCCGGTAATGATTTCATAAGCTTTTGTTTGCACCATATCATTATCCTCATAACACACCATCATGTTTTTAGCCGTACAAAAGTTTTTGGCTGCGTAGGGATTCCCAAATAATATCAACGCTGCTTTGGGTGATTGCAGCACCTGGTTAACTAAACGTATTGCACCGGGTGTAATATTAAAATTGTTGGCCGGCCGCCTGCTGTAATTGTGCACACCAATAATGACCTGCTGATAATTTTTCCTGAGCATTTCTGCCATGCTTGCAATACGCCCCTCATCCTGCTTATAGCCAAAATAAAACACATCGGCTTTAAAATCTTCTTTTATCTTTTTTGAAATGGTGTTGTCAGCCACATCACCCACCAGCAGGTAAGCAATTTTATTTTCTTCATTTTTTACCTTATTTACAAATGCAAGCGCTGATGGATTTACCGGAAAAACAGATTCATCATTGTTCAGCAATGTAATGGCATGTTCGGCAATCATCTCATTCATCAAAGCCGTATTGGCATTCAAATCAGTTACAAGGTTATTGGTATCAATGGAGCTGATGCTGCTCAAACCATACAGATATTTTGCCATGAGTACACGGAGTACACGGCTGTTTAACTCATCCCAGCTCAATTTATTTTTTTTAACAGCTGACTTTATTTTATTGATAGCAGCAGGAATATCTGATGGCAAACAGAGCAAATCATTTCCTGCAATAAGCGACTGTACACTTGCTTCGCCATCCGGGAAAAATTTTTTTACACCCTGCATTTCCAGTGCATCAGTAAATGTGAGCCCGGTATATTGCAGTTCATTGCGCAACAGCTTTGTTACATTGTTGTAGGAAAGTGATGTAGCTACATTTTTGGTATTATCAATTGCAGGAATGTATAAATGCGCCACCATTACACTGCCCACCCCTTTTGAAAAAATTTCACGGAAAGGATAAAGCTCCAGCGAATCAAGCTGCGGTTTTGTTTTATTGATCACAGGTAAGTCCAGATGGCTGTCCGTATCCGTATCACCATGCCCCGGAAAATGTTTGGCGCAGGCCATCACACCATTATCCTGCATGCCTTTCATTACCTGCACACCAAAGAGTGCCACTTTATCTTTGTCTTCGCCAAAAGAACGGTCATTGATCACTGGGTTATTGGGATTGTTGTTGACATCCACCACCGGTGCAAAGTTTACCTGTATGCCCATACGCCTGCATTGTGCAGCAATAAGCTTTCCATATTCATAAGCATATTTTGCATCAGGCACGGCGCCCAGCATTAATTGCCGGGGTAAACTTACCACACTGTCCAGCCGCATACCCAAACCCCATTCACCATCAATGGTCATCATCAACGGTGTTTGAGCAATACTTTGATAATAGTTGGTGAGACTGGCCTGCCGCACGGGGCCGCCCTGGAAAAAACAAAGTCCGCCCACATTGTATTTTTTGATGAGCGCTGTTACTGATTTTACATGATCAGCACCGAGATTGCTGTGTGCACGGATGATCATGAGTTGTGCAATACGCTGGTCTTTGTTTAAAGTTGCCAATACACTATCCGCCCATCGTTTTGCCAGTTCTTCTTTTGATTGGGAAAAAGAAACACTGATGCTCAGAAAAAATAAAACCAGGAGGCAAAGAGGCTTACTGTATTTTTTAATCATAGGCCTTAAAGTTAGTGAATTCTCTTTCGGCAGATGGTTGAAGAACTGTAAATTTGCCGTTTCATCAACAAGGAACTGAAGTGCCGGATATCATTCAACTTTTACCAGATCACATCGCCAATCAAATTGCAGCAGGAGAAGTTATTCAACGCCCGGCCAGCGCTGTGAAAGAGCTTTTGGAGAATGCAGTAGATGCAGGTGCAACTGAAATACAACTCATCATACAGGATGCCGGCAAACAATTGCTGCAGGTAATTGATAATGGCAAAGGCATGAGTGAAACAGATGCACGAATGGCTTTTGAACGCCACGCCACTTCCAAAATAAAAGCTATTGAAGATCTGTTCCGTATTAAAACCATGGGCTTTCGGGGTGAGGCGCTGGCATCTATTGCCGCTGTGGCGCAGGTGGAATTAAAAACCAAACGTGCGGAAGACAATGCCGGAACATTTATTGAAATTGAAAACAGTGTTGTAAAAAGGCAGGAACCAGTTGCTGTACCTGTTGGCACCAGCATTGCCATGAAGAATTTATTCTTCAATGTACCGGCACGCAGAAATTTTTTAAAAAGCAATGCAGCCGAGATGCGGCATATTGTGGATGAGTTTATTCGTGTGGCCATGGCCTATCCTGAAATATTTTTTTCCTTATCAGCCAACGGTCAGCAGTTATTTCATTTGGAAAAAGGAATGCTTAAACAGCGTATTGTTCAAATTCTCGGCAACCAATACAATTCAAAATTAGTTACGGTACAGGAGCATACGGATTATATGAATATCCGTGGTTTTATTGGCAAACCTGAAACAGCAAAGAAAACCAGGGGCGATCAGTATTTCTTTGTGAACAACCGCTTTATTAAAAGCGCTTACCTCAACCATGCGGTGGCAAGCGCTTTCCAGGAGATGATTGCCACAGACAGTTTTCCCACTTATGTTTTGTTTATTGATTTGGAACCTTCACAGGTAGATGTGAACGTACATCCCACCAAGCAGGAAATTAAATTTGAAGATGAGAAGATTGTATATGCGTTTGTACAATCTGCGGTGAAACATGCGCTGGCACAATTCAGCATTACCCCAACGCTTGATTTCGATTTGGACCCCGGCATTCAGCAATTAGATGCAGTGAGCAAACCATTTACGGATCAAAAAAAGAATGAAGCATCATCTTCATCTCTTTATCAAACGTTTACACAAAAACATGCAGCACATAAGATTGAGCCTTCTTATAAATCTGATGCTGCCAGCAGAAGTGATTTAAAACACTGGAAAGATTTTTATGAAGCAGGAAAGAAGAAGCCGGTTGCCGGTAGTAATGAGTCTGTAGTACAAAACAAATTTTCAGTTGCTCAACAATCGGGCAATCAAACAATCGAACAATTTGCATCCAAAGAATTATTCATCCCTGAGCAGGATTTTACCCAACTGCACAACACTTACATTATTGCTGCCACTAATACAGGTATCATTGTTATTCATCAGCAAAATGCACATGAACGAATTTTGTTTGAAAAATACCAGCAGGCAGTAGCTGGCGCTGCTGTTGCCACACAAAGAAGTTTGTTTCCGGCAACATTGAATGTATCGCCACAGGATGCCGTTATGCTGCAGGATATACTTCCTGATCTGCATCAGCTCGGCTATCATGTGGAACCATTTGGTAAAAACACATTTGTAATTCAGGGCACACCGGCTGATGTGGAGCAGGGCAATGAAAGCTTTGCCATTGAAATGCTGCTGGAGCAAATCAAACATTTCAGCAGCGATGTAAAATTTTCAAAAAGAGAAAAACTAATCCGTTCTTTAGCACAACAACATTCAATTAAACCTGGCAAATCTCTTTCACAAAAAGAAATGAAACACCTGGTTGAAGATTTGTTTCAATGTACCCAGCCAAACGTTACCGCTCTGGGCAACCCCACTTATACCGGGTTGAAAAAAGAGGACCTCGAAAAATTATTTGGCAAATAAAAAGCGGCGCCTGGAAAAGCGCCGCCCTGCTATAAGAAAATCACTATTCTCAATTCAATTTCTGAAATCTTGTTGTACAAACCTGGTTATTGTATTTTACTTCCAGCGTATAATAACCAACAGGCAATGAAGCAATACCAATATTAAAACTGTTCCATCCGGCTGTACCATTAAAGAAATGAACACTTCTTCTCACACCGGTTAAATCAAGAATGGAAGCCACCACGGTCTGATTGCTCTGCAGCTCAGCACGGAAATAAATTTGTGTTGTTGCAGGGTTGGGTGTTACCTGCAATGAACATACAGGAAGGATATTGGCAATGGTAATCACCTGGCAATACTCTTTCACACAACCATTCATTGTTATGGCACGCAGGCAAACTTTATAAATACCGGGTAAGGTAAATGTATAAATTGGGTTATTGGCATTGATGATAACAGGCGCAGGTGCGCCATCTCTTTGTATGGTCCAGCGTTGTGATAAGATGGGCTGATTGCTTACTGCTGTAAACTTAATGGCATTCCCCGCCGCATTTGTTCTCTGGTATTCATATTTCACCCATGTTAATTCGCAGGGTAAAGGACCAACGGTTACTTCTTTGCAGGTAGTGGACGCACAGTTCTCACCACGGTAAACTGTTAAGCATACAGTGTATTTACCCGGGCGTTCATACTTATGTGCTGTAGCGGGTGTAAAGGATCCGGTACCATCACCAAATGTCCACACATATTTTAATGATGATAAGTTGAAGGATGCTTCAAACTTAACGGTATTGGGTTCAGAGGTTAACTGGAAATTGAAATTACTGAAACGCTCACAGTTAACAGGTTCAGGTATAACAACAGTTTTGCAAATTTCCTTTACACAACCGGCAAAGAATTCAATTCGTAAACAAACATTATACGTGCCTGCTTTTTCATATTTATGGAATGGGCTCCATTCGGCACTGGTGGTGCCATCACCAAAACTCCACTTTACAGATGTGGGCTGTGTAATGGTGGCGGGTGTAAGGTTTTTAAATTGAACGCCACGCAGGGGATACACACTGTCAGTCGTCCAGCTAAAATTGGGTTCAATGTTACATGCACGTATCACCACCTGCTTGCAAATTTCACGAACACAGGTATTACTTACATATACTTTCAAACATACGTTGTACACACCCGGTTGAGCATAAGTATGTAAAGGGTTCCATTCATTGCTTCCGCTGCCATCACCAAAACTCCAGCTTGCCTGTGCATTGGCAGTGGGCGCCGGCGTTTGGTTGGTGAATTTTATTTTTAACGGGCTGGATGGCTCTGCACTCCAAATAAAATTGGGTTGAATAGTACATGGAGGAACAATGCTTACAACACTGCAGAATGTTTTAGAACAGGTAACACCTGCAATATTAAAGCTGATGGTTAAGCATACGCTGTACTCACCGGCATTGTTATAAGTATGTGTTGGATTTTTATCAGCAGATGTACTGCCATCACCAAAGTTCCATTTATAATTAAGAACAGGAGGTGAGTTGGGCAATGACTGATTGATAAACCTGATACGGAGATAATTCAAACTGTCTCTCACCCATTCAAATTTGGGCTGGAGCAGTTCGCATACATTACCCACCGTAATTTCTTTTACAGCCGAATCATAACAATTGGCCGTGCTGTTTTTTATGTAATGAACAATGCGGTAAAAACCGGGGTTTGCATAAGTATGTGATGGATTGGCAGCATCAGAAGTGCCCCCATCTCCAAAATGCCATTGATGCAATAACGGAACATTTGACTGAAGCGAAAAGAAATTATAAGTAAGATTAGTATTGGTAACCTGGAAAGCAGCTTTACCAAGGCATGGGTTTACATTGGTTGGGTTAATAACGATATCCCGATAAAAACTATCAACACAATTAGGAGTGGCGGTTGAATAAACAAATTGCCACACCCTGTAGGCGCCCGGTTGCGTATAAGTATGTGATGGATTGGCAACATTTTGTGCAAATGTGTTATCACCAAAACGCCAGGAACGGGTTAGTGCAAGATCGGTTCCAACTGAAGTAAAGCCGGCAGTGTTGCCATTAATGGCGGCCTGAAACTCAGCTTTGCCTTTGCATGGACTTGTGTTTTGAGCAGTTGCTGCGGCAGTCCAGAGCATCAGGATGGCAAGCAGTGAGTGGAAAAATTGTTTCATAAAATGGTTTTTTGTCAGGGTTTTTATACCGCTTGTAAAAACTACTTAGATTAAACCTATTAAGGGCGGCATAATACATGTACTGATTTTCCTGCTGCCTCAGCTGAACTAATTGTTGTTTACACTTGGTATTAATTGCTGTTTACTTACGGAGGTTTCCAGCAACTGAACGGCTTTTTCAAAGGAGGTGCAGAGGTAAGTTCCTTCAGGCAGTGTGTACGCTGCCTGAAAAACAAAAAAACTTTCAGTAAAAAGTAATGAGCCTGTAATGATACTGGCTTCTGAAAAAGCATTTACTCTTACAAAAGGCGGAGATGCTTTATGAAATCAATATTTGACTCTCAATGCTTTAATAAATTTTTCTACAGCCCGGCGAACTGCAGTTGTGGAGGTATTATGATTATTTACCAAAAAAGAAAATACCAGCAGCTTGTTTTTAGACGTATAAAGAAAACCGCTTAGTGCCACATGGCCGCTAAGCGTTCCCGTTTTTGCATACATAAAACCGGCTTCTTCCTTATAATAATTCCGCAATGTTCCGGTGTTGCCGGTTGCAAAAAGATTTTTTAACCGCTCCATGCCAAACTCCTGTTTCATTTTCATCAGCAGCCAGATAAAATCATCAGGCGTAAATAAATTGTAACGGCTCAGCCCGCTGCCATCCACCCATTTGGGTGTTTGAGGCATCCCCCTGAATTCTGATTTTATTATGCTGTCAATGAGTTTTTGTTCATCCATATACCCCAGCAATTGTTCACTCACCATCTGTAGTGTTTGTTCAGCATAAAAATTATCGCTGCGGTACATGAGTCTCTTAAACATCGAGTCGCTGGGTTGCGAATAAATTATTTTTTTACTGGCAGGAAATGAAATGCCGCTTTCTTTATTAATGAGGGAAATATTTTTATTAATTGTATCATAAATAAAACTTACCGTGGCCTGAAGGCCATTGGTAACAAAAGGAATTTCCAGCTCACGTTTGGTTTCTTTACCACTGTAAACGGTGTATTCATTGCTGGTTCTTGGTCTTGTTACATTAAACGAGGAGAAATTACCCGGGGCAAATTTTACATCCCAGTTAATTTCAGGATCAGTAATGAGTACAAATGAAGTATCCTTTCTGCCTTCCTTGTTTTCAATACTACGTTCCTGTATCCAGGTAATAAAATTTCCGTAAATGGGCATGGGACTCCGTTCCACCATGTAAGAACCCAAATAATCCTCCCAGGCCCAGCCATACCCCAATGCTTCTGCTTTGAAATTGGAATTATCAATAACTAATGGTTTGGTTTGCTGTTTTAAAAAATCATACACAGGTTGTTGTTTAAAATCAGGATGCAGAAAAGTAGGATCGCCGGTGGGTGTGAGGAAAACAGAATCATTCCGCTCAGCATATTGCAAACCCGGTAATTGGTTCCCCAAATATTTAAGCCCCGCATACAAAGTGGGTATCTTTGTATTACTGGCCGGCACAAAATATTTATTGCTGTTATATTGCAATATTGTTTTTTGATCCGTAGCATCATACACCGCCACACCCACATGTGCATGGGTAAAAGCTGAATCCGTTAAATATTCTTTTTGAAAATGCTTTGATAGTTTTTGTGCGGGAGAGCACGAATACAGGAATACTGCTGTAAGAAATGTGCAATACGGGGTAAAAAATTGTTTCATGTGTTCATTTTCATTTTTATCTCGCCACAACTTGTCCCGGTTTTTCGGGATAGTATAACGCATTAAAAATGATCATCCACCACTGACGAAAATTACACTGCATATTTTTAATGGCTATTTCATAACAGCACTGCCGTTTTAGATTGGTATTTGAGCTTTAAATATACAGGTTTCTGTCTGCCTGTTTTGCGTTACGTTGATTCATTTGTATTTTTAAAGCATGTACTGGCTAAAGCGTTTTCAATATTTCAAAGCTTTATTGTTCCCCATCGGGCTATTTGTGGCCCTGTTACTCGTTGGCGTTTCGGGTTATATGATCATTGAAGACTACAGTTTTTTTGATGCGTTTTATATGACAGTGATCACAGTGGGCACCGTGGGTTATATGGAAGTACAGCCACTTTCAGTAGCCGGCCGCATTTTTACTTCTGTTATTATTCTTATTAATATTGGCGCTTTTACTTTTTTTGTTACTTACCTTACCCGCTATTTGCTGGATGGTGAGTTTATACGAACCTATAAACAAATGAAAATGGATAATGCCATTCTGCAGCTCCGCAACCATGTAATTGTTTGCGGCTTTGGACGCAACGGCACTGAAAGTGCACAGGTATTGTTTAACAACAACATCCCTTTTGTGGTGGTGGAAGAAAAAAACGCATTACCTGATGATCTTCCGTTTGCGGTGAAATATTTTATGAAAGGAGATGCCACCAAAGACGAAACGCTGAAAGAAGCCGGTATTGATCATGCACGTGCTATTATTGCCACCATGCCCATTGATGCAGACAATTTATTTATGGTGCTTACTGCAAGGCAATTAAATCCCAACATTACCATCATCAGCCGTGCCTCGCAGGACAGCAGTGTGAACAAACTTAAAATTGCAGGAGCCAACAATGTAATTATGCCCGATAAAATTGGTGGCGCTCAAATGGCCACATTGGTATTAAACCCCGATGTGCAGGAAATGATTTCACTTATGGCCAGTAAAAGCAATGATCAGTTTCGCCTGGTGGAAATAGTAGCCACTAAAAATATTTCATTAGCCGATTTGAATTTATGGGCCACTACCCATTGCACGCTGCTGGCTGTAAAAAACGGAAATGAATATATTTTAAACCCACCACCCGGCTATGTAATACGTGGTGGTGAACGTTTGATACTGATGGGAAGTGAAGAACAGTTGCAGGAAGCGAAGAAGATGGTGTGAAAGAAGTTTTTGATTTTGTACAATAGAATTAAACAGTACAAGACTTTCTTTGTTCAATAGTACTTTGTTCAACAGAGTTTATGCAGTTGAAGAGTCGAGACGCTTTTGGTCTCGATGCCGAATGAAAACTTCGGCATGCGACGCTACCACAGCTCAATAGTAGTACCAGCTTCTGTAACATCAAATTAAAAACAAAAGCGAAGCATTTTTAATTTCTTTGCAGGATCAGAACATCAAATAAATTAACAAAGGAGTTTTAGTGAAAAAAGTAAAGAATGAATCCTAGAGGTTAATCAAACCTAAAAATAGTTTTATGAGAATAATTTTGCTATTTCATTTTTGCCTTATCTCTACTTTCTTAAAGTCGCAGGATTCATCTAAAATGAAAATTGACAGCTTTGTAAGTACTATAAAGCTTTCTCAACTAAAATTAAAATTCACATTTTCACCCGGCAAATCTTCAAAAAAAGCAGACTCAATTGAATACTATTATACAAACGAAACAGGCCTTTTAACAAAATTTGAAAATGAAAATGTCGTTCATGCTAAATTTGGGAAACTTAATTACTTAAGTAAATCTTCTTTTTATTTTAAGAATGAGAAGCTAATAAAAGTTGAAATTCTGCGAAGATTTCCGGATACAACAAAAATCTTTAGTGTTTTTTATATTTCTCCAACAATTAAATACTCAAAAAATGAGAAGAAAATGTATTTGCATTTGACTGAAAAAGCAAATTCTGTCATTAAAGTATTCCATGACTCAATACAATAAGGTAATAAATAGAAAATCAATCTCTCTCCTGCGCCCTCAACCACCTCTCAGGAATTTCATTATGACTTGCTAAGCGATAATCTGCTTCGCTGCACGCAACAAACTTTTGATTGGGCAACTGCATCCACCATCTTCCTGTCTTATGGCTCTGCAAAAACAACGCATCCACTTCAGCAAGTTTGGTATGATACTCATTAAAGTTATGCCGCTCCGTTAAACGTGCTTCGGTTTTTGATTTGTTATAACCATCCACAAAATACCAGAGCATGTGTGCAATTTGTATGGCTGTTAATTCATCCGTATCATTTTTTGCATTGTAGCCATAAATGCCGATACTGTTTAAATTACTACTCATGCCTGCAAAGCGTGTGAGGGTGCACATATCTTCACCATTCAATCCATTGGGGCTTGTGCGGTTGGCCGGCGCTGCTGCATAACTCATGGCAGCAATATCAATACTCATCATATGTGAGTTGCGGATAACAGGTTCCATTTCTTCCAGGCGCTCACGAACCACGCCCACACGGTAGCAATCAAAGCGAAGTTTATCCATTGTTTGTAACATACTGGGGTGCACAAAATAACTTTGAAAACCGATGTGATTGTAATGACGGATAAAGTTGGGTTCGCCTGTGAGCATTTCCATTAAAAAATTTTCACTGCGAATGTTTGTGCCTGTACCAAGATTGATAAATGCATCCACACAAGTAGCTTCTACTATTTGATTGCGTTGTGCATAGGCGCCATATTGTGCCAGTGTATTGTCATGACTTCCACCCAGCACAATTACTGTTTTATGATTGGCAATCAGTTCTGCAATCACCGCTTTAGCTGCGGCATAGGTATCATTCAATGATGCACCTGTTTTTACATTACCGATGTCAGCAATTTTTAAATGCGCATGCCAGTTAAACAGACGGTAAAAGTTTTTGCGAATCAAATCCGGCGCTTCACCTGCACTTACACCATTGCCTGTGCCACGCTCTTCAGTAATACCCACAATTACTATTTCAGCTTCAGTAATATCAGGGAACTGATGAAAGTATGCATCAATCTTTGTTCCCATCTGCATATCATTGAGCTCTTCATCACCAACTACAACAGGTATGGGCAGCGGGTTTAAAAAATCAGCAATCAACAGTGAGTCGCTCATGGGTTTTTTGATTTGCGCAAACATAAGAAAAGAAAGGCTAAGAGTTTAAAGGAGGGAAAAGAGAAAAGGAGAAAAGCAGGAGGTATAAGTAAGAGGTAAGAAGCCTGCAGGCCGCTAATTTTCTAATTTCAAATCTTCAAATTCCAAATCGGCTATCTTTGCAGCCTATGGAACAGGTGTTACAGCAAATTGCAGAACTGCGCAATGAAATTGAAAACTTACAGGTAACGAATGCCAAAGCATTGGAAGAGTACCGTATTAAATTTTTGGGTACCAAAGGTTTGGTAAAAGCGCTCATGGGCGAAATGAAAAATGTAGCCAATGAACAGAAGAAAGCTTTTGGCCAGGCTATGAATGATTTTAAAGTTTTTGCAGAAAGCAAATATGAAGAATGGAAAAATGGTGTGGGCGATACTGTTGCTGCATCTGATATTCCTGATATTACTTTGCCCGGCGATGCCATTGCTGTGGGCAGCCGTCATCCCATTAGTTTAATGCGCAACCGCATGGTGCAAATTTTTCAGCGCCTGGGTTTTGCCGTAGCTGATGGACCTGAGATTGATGATGACTGGCACAATTTCACCGCATTGAATTTACCGGAGAATCATCCTGCACGTGATATGCAGGATACGTTTTACATCAGCGCCAATCCTGCATGGCTCTTGCGCACACATACAAGTAATTTGCAGATACGTGCTATGGAAAACAGCAAACCGCCCATTCGTATTGTAACACCGGGGCGTGTGTACCGCAATGAAACCATCAGTGCACGCAGTCATTGTTTCTTTCACCAGATTGAAGGTTTGTATGTGGATGAACATGTAAGCTTTGCTGATTTAAAACAAACACTTTACTTTTTTGTACAGGAAATGTTTGCCCGCCCGGATGACACGGTCGGACGGGGTAAAGATGTAAAGGTTCGTTTCCGCCCTTCTTATTTTCCGTTTACTGAACCGAGTGCGGAAATGGACATCAGTTGTTTACTGTGCAATGGTGAAGGTTGCAGCGTTTGTAAAAAAACAGGATGGCTGGAAATTCTTGGTTGCGGCATGGTGCATCCCAAAGTGCTTGACAATTGCGGCATTGACAGTAACAAATACACCGGCTTTGCATTTGGAATGGGTATTGAACGCCCTGCATTATTGAAATACGGCATCAAGGATATTCGTTTGTTCAGCGAAAACGATGTGCGGTTTTTAAAACAGTTTACGGGAGCGATATAAACGTTTTTAGTTCTGAGTTTTTTGTTACAGTGTGATGTGCTACTATTTAGCTGTTGTTGCGTCGCACTCTTGTACGCACTTAATTCTATTGGGCAACAATTCAATCATTGTAAGAGAGTTCAATCATTAAAATATTTTAAAATAATATGCGGGGGCTTCGCCCCCGCATATTATTTTGTATTCCTCCGTGTCCTCCGCATTTCCCCCGCACATGCGGGGCAGGCTGTGGCAACAAATCAAAACACAAACCTCCCTCCCATTTCTCCCGTAGTATATTTAAAATCATGCAACCCCTGCTGAAACTGTGCAAACCAGTTCATTCCTTTTTTGTTGCTGCCTGCACGTAAGCGGTACACAACAGGCTGGTCACCATTTTTTAAATAACCAATAAAGCCTGCAATATGTGTTTGCAGCTGAAATTGTTTTTTATTGTACTCTATACCGGTGCCAAATAAAAAAGCATCATCCTGTCCGGAAGGCAGGCGCTGCCATGCCAGGAAACCCGCCATCATTACCAGTTTAAAGGAAGATTGTTTTGAAAATGGTTTCGCCGCACTTATATCAAAATAATAACCCGGTGCATCCGTCATGCGTGCAGCAGCAGGTTCACTGCTGGTAGCATAGCGGAAACCCGTACGTAAACTCAACTGAACCTTGTCTCTTATTTTATTCAGCAAATTTATATTCAGGTTCAGATGGATATCGCCCATTGCTTTTTTCACATCATACACATAATAAAAAATTTTACGCTGTTCTTTTAAAGCATGACTTACATTAAAATATTCAACAGGCACCCAAAATGCATCCACTGAAATCCTGTCTTTTACAATGCAATAATTCCCGTACACCGCAAGATTGGTTGTTTGGTCGCCTTTCATACTTTGGTACATGGCTGAAACAGATATACTGTTCATGCTGTCAATGTTTCCGTTACTCAGTTTGGGTACGGGTAATGCATTGGGCCCGAGATGTGCAGATGTATAAGTAATGTATTTGCTCCAGTGGCTCACACCATCCCATTGCACATTCTGTATCCACCATTCAGCACTCTGTGCAATGCTGCTGGTATAACTTAAAAACAATAAAAAGATTAAAATCATCCTTTGCATGAACCTGTTACTTTTGCATGACGTTCTAAATATACAAATCATAATTCATGAACATTCAAACCCTTTGTGTGTGCGGGGCAGGTACCATGGGCAGCGGCATTGCACAGGCTGCTGCACAAAGCGGCATTTACACTTTATTGTTTGACCTGAATGAGGAGGTGCTGGAAAAAGCTGAAGCCGCTATTTATAAAAACCTTTCTTCACTGGTTGAAAAGCAAAAAATCTCTGCAGAACAGCAGCAGCAAATACTCGGGAACATTGTCTTTACAAATGATTTGCATCAATGCCTGGCTGATGTGTTTATAGAAGCCATTATTGAAAAACCGGAAGCAAAGATTGCACTCTTCAACCAACTGGCAGAAATCAACCACAGCGAAGTGATCTTTGCCAGCAATACATCGTCTTTATCCATCACCCAACTGCAACAACAAATTATGCAGCCATCAAGAGTGGCCGGTTTGCATTTCTTTAATCCAGCAACAATTATGAAGCTGGTGGAAGTGGTAAAAGGTGAACAAACAAATGATAAAGTGATTGAGCAATTGGTTTCTTTGGTACAGCAAATGAAGAAAGTACCTGTTGTATGTAAAGATGCCCCTGGTTTTATTGTAAACCGTGTGGCACGGCCTTATTATATTGAAGCGCTACGACTGGTGGAAGAAGGCATGGCCGATTATTCCACCATTGATGCATTGATGGAAGCAAGCGGTTTTAAAATGGGCCCGTTTAAGTTGATGGATTTAATTGGCAACGATATCAACTATGCTGTAAGTTGCAGCGTGTATGAACAGTTGGATAAGCCGGAACGTTTAAAACCTTCCTTCATCCAAAAAGAAAAAGTGGAAACCGGAAAGCTGGGAAGAAAGAGTGGCGAAGGGTATTATAAGTATTAAACCCCCATCCCCTGAAGGGGTGTTCTTATAACTAATGATGAAATTCAAACAAACTAAATGTCGGTTATAAAAAATAGTTCTCTTGAAAACAATAGTACTGCTATTACCCCCCCTTCAGGGCCCGCCCGTGCCGGTACGGACGGGGATGGGGGCTTTATTTTCGTTACAGGCGGCGCAGGTTTAGTTGGTTCAGCTTTACTTAAACAATTATTGCAGCAAAACAAAGGCCACATCAAGGCTTTGTACAGAAATCATTTATCTCCAACACTTACAAAAGAAGAGCTGTCGCAAATTCAATGGATTAAAGGTGATGTGCTCGATACTTCATTGCTGTATCAGGAATTAAAAGGATGCAAACAGGTATATCATTCTGCGGCCATTGTTTCTTATCATCAAAAACGCCGTGAACAAATGTACCATATCAACATTGAAGGCACAGCCAATATGGTAAACGCATCATTGGAGTGTGGCGTTGAAAAGTTTGTGCAGGTAAGTTCAGTAGCTGCAATCGGCCGCATCAGAAAAGGTGAAGCCGTTAATGAAGAAACCAAATGGACAGAAGAAACCAATGGTTCCCACTATGGCAAAACAAAATATTTATCGGAGCTGGAAGTATGGCGGGGAATAGGTGAAGGGCTCAATGCTGTAATCGTAAATCCTTCCATCATTCTTGGAGAAGCAGAGTGGGATATGGGTTCTGCCTCTTTATTTAAAAATGTGTGGCATGAATTTCCCTGGTTTACATACGGCAGTACGGGATATGTTGATGCAATAGATGTTGCAAGCGCCATGATTGGGTTGATGGAAAGTAATATCACTGCACAGCGTTATATTTTAGCTAATGAACATCTCAGTTACAAAGAAATGCTGACTAAAATTGCAAACACATTCGGCAAACAACCGCCACAACGTGAAGCGAAACGATGGATGGGTGAGCTGGTGTGGCGGATAGAACATTTAAAATCACTTGTTACCGGCAAAGAACCACTGCTCACAAAAGAAACCACACGTACCGCCCATGCAACCACTGCTTTCTCTAATGAAAAAATAAAAGCTGCATTGCCCGGTTTTACATTTACACCGGTTGATGAAACGATTGCCCGCACCTGCAAATGGCTGAAGGAATATTATAAGTTGAAGTGATGAAATATTTTTTATATCCTCTATCAGTCATTTCACTTGCAGCATTTGCCTCTGGCATTTACTCAATGATATTTTTAAAGCACATTCCTCATTCATTCGGTTATTTGTTTGCATTCATTTTATTTGGCATTGCAATCTTGTCTTTTCTTGTACATCTTGTTTTACGATTTGTATTTAAAAAAGAGCACTATCATATTATTGCAGAAATTGTTATTGTACTTCTTATAATTTGCTTTTATGAATTTTATTAAAGCCAATTGTACTCTTCTGGCCTCAAAATTGTTATTTTTACCAGTCATCAATTAATCAGTATGAAAACAATCCTTTCCATTATCCTTTTTTTTATCAGTATAACACTATCTGCTCAATCTTCTTTTCTCATCAAAGGAAAAGTACTGGACGACAGTACAGGCACTCCGCTGGATGGTGCTTCAGTACTTTGTCAAAACACCACCAAAGGAACCATGACGGATAAGGAAGGTGCGTTTAAAATGGATTTACCATCAGGCGGGCATCTGCTTGTTATTACTTATACAGGTTATGAAACAGAAAGCATCCGTATCAGTTCCTCACAGGATAATTCCAATGACATTGTCGTAAAACTCAAAAAGAAAGAAAAGAAAATGGAAGAAGTGGTGATACAGGCCACCACAGAAGTAAAAGATGGCTGGAATAAATACGGCAAACAGTTCCGTGATTATTTTCTCGGCAGCACACCCAATGCGCAACAATGCATCATTACCAATCCTGATTCATTGCATTTCTATTTCTCCAAAAAACGCAACCGTTTAAAAGTAAAAGCAGAAGAACCGGTTGTAATTATGAATTATGCACTCGGTTATAAAATTCAATACCGGCTGGATTCTTTTATTTATGATTATACTACCAAATTCAGCACCTATACCGGTAACGCATTTTATACTGAAATTGATTCTGCTGCAGAACAAAAACAAACCTGGAAAAAGAACAGGGAACAGGCTTACTATGGCTCCCGTTTGCATTTTATGCGTTGCTATTACGACAGCACATTAAGTGATAACGGTTATATACTGGAGCAAATCAAAACAGACAGCGCTACGGGCAAGTTTAACTTCATCAAACTGGAACAACCTTATGATTCATCAGTTTATACCCTGGTTGACAGTGTTGATAAAGAAGTGACGTTGTTTGGTAAATACCGCCTCACTTACCAGCATGCATCTATGGAAAAAGAATATCTCACCGCCAATAAATATCCGCTCACTTCCAAATACCAGGTTTCCACACTGGAGTTCATCAATGGATTTGGGATCAGTGAAAATGGTTTTTTTTATGAACAAACAGAAGTAATCAACAGTGGTTACTGGGCCTGGAAAATTCTGGGGGATCAGTTGCCGTATGATTACTGGCCGGAATCTCCATAAAATGCAGGAAATACAAATCTGTTTTGTTGGTAATTACTAAAATAGATTTACGTAAACTTCAGTTGAAAAAAATAGTTTAAAAAAGATAGGGCTGTGCCGTGCAGTTCCCCTTTGGGGGCGGAGGGGGCTACGGGTTACACACATCACAATACATGGGGTCTTCTGTTTCCTTTCCGTAGGGGAATAATTTCTTTTCTTCAAAATTGCAGTTGCTGCATTTATATATATGAGCCAGTGTGCTTCGTGTAGGTGTGCCGCAATTGCTGCAGGGCAGCCCGCTTACATAATCCACCACATCATAGCCGGGCGCATGGCAATCAGGACAGGCAGAAAAAATTTTGATAATTAATTTTGATGCGGCTTTTTCAATTACTTTCAGTCTTGATGGATTGTACATAGCCCGCATATCTGTTTCCACAAACACTTCTCCGTATGCTTGTAAAAAAGAATCAACTTCTTTTTCAAGCACATTCCATTCAGTTATTCCTTTAATAATGGGCGAATGGCTGTCTTTTTCTTTACGAAGAATCAAACCATGTGAAGGAAACAATACCTCATCAGCAAATATTTTTACTTCATTATAACTGCTGCAACGTTTGCCGTTAAAGTTGGTATCAGTACTTAATTCCCTGGCTGCAATTTGCAAATGATATTTAGCATCCATCAATACCACCAGTTCTTCATCGCTGCTCACAAACCCAATAACAGGATGGGGACCAAAACTGCCTTCATTTGCCACTGCTAAATCACATCCGGTTTGTTCCATTGCTGTTTTACATTTCATAACAGCAGCATCTAAAGGAGATAATGTACGTTCAATTTCGCCGGTAAATGTGCCAAACACATCTGTATTTAAAACATCAGGCATTACAATTTCAACGCCCAGCGCTTCTGTTATCAATGGAGCCAGCGCCTGTTCTTTACCATGCATCGTGGCAATTACCAGCTTTCTGCGTGCAAATAATTCTTTTATATTTTCAGGAAATAACAACATGAAGAACCAACAATCTAATAATCAAACAATCAAACCTTACTTTCCCATGAGCTTCTCCCACATCTCAGGTATCCGTTTAATCCAAACCAGTTCTCTCTTTTTTACAGAAGCATCATCAACAGGCGATCCAAAATAGGCTTTGTTACCTTTAATTGTATTTGCAACACCGCTTTGTGCATACACCACAGCATTTTCACCAATGGTTAATGTTTTACTTACACCCACCTGCCCCCAAAGTACCACACCATCTTTTATATCAACAGCACCCGCCACTCCCACCTGTGCGGCAAACAAACAATTTTTTCCAATCACACTGTCATGACCAATATGCACCTGGTTATCAAATTTTGTTCCCCGGCCAATCACCGTATCATGGCTCACACCACGGTCAATAGTGCAACCGGCGCCAATTTCCACATCATCTTCAATAATTACACGTCCGCAACTCTGCATTTTTTTATACCACACACTACGGTTCTTTTTGGTATTAAAATAAAATGCATCGCTGCCAATAACAGTACCTGCATGTATTACTGCATTATCACCAATCATGCAATGATCATAAACAGATACATTGGGATGAATGATGCAATTTTTACCCACCGTTACATGGTTGCCAATAAAAGCGCCGGGCATAATTACAGTGCCTTCACCAATCACCGCACTGTCGCTGATCATTTTGGAAGAGGGTGCAAACGGACGAAAATGATTTACAATTTTCAAATACGCTTCAAAAGGTTCCTGCACCACCAGCAACGCCTTTCCATCCGGCACCTCCGTTTCCTTATTAATAATAATGAAGCTCGCAGCAGAGTGGATGCACTTATCATAGTATTTGGGATGATCCACAAACGCCAGGTCGCCTGTTTCCACTTTATGAATTTCATTAATACCCGTGGCGCTGGCATCTTTATTACCAATAACAGATGCGCCAATCAAATCAGCAATCCATTGAACAGAAACAGGAGAAGGAAATTTCATGTGTATATTTTTTAGTTCATCGCTTTAGCGTAATATTTTTGTTATCAGCTTTTGTATTTCATGGCCCGCCCGAACGTATTTATTTCTTAGTTTTTGTTACAAGCGTTCGGTACGGGCGGGCATCACCTTTGCCACGCTCGCTTGTACGGCACTGCAAATGGCATCATCATTTCAGCACGCACGAATGGTTTTATACAGCGCCGTTTATTCAGAATTTTTCAAAGGTAACATCCTTTGTCAATGTATCAGCAGTTCCTGCAAAACCCTTCCAGCTACTGTTATTGGGTGTTTTTTCAGTAAAAAATGGGTTTCAGAAAAAAATCTTATACACTTTTTTGGAAGCAATTCTGTCGTTTAGCCCTGCTCTTTTCATCATCTTTTTAATAATTATTTATCACAACTGTTTTTCAATTTTTAAAACACAACATCATCGTTTTTTTCAATCGCCGGAATTGAGACGCCTTATAACGCTTAGCCAGTAAGCGTTTCAGCATAAGAGTATAATTCATTTTTTTATTTTCATACAACACATCATCAAACATGCACGCTTTTATTTATTTTTCATTTTCAGTTTTACAATTTTATTTAACGTGTCCTTTTCCACAACCATAAAAAAAATGTGAATAAAAAATAGTAAAAAAATTTTTTTAATGGAAAAAATTATTTTTAATATTGTGGAGGGAAATTTATTTCCCGGTACTTACTAACCCATCCATCATAAAAGTCCCGTTTTCCAACGGGATTTTTTTATTGCACATAGGTTTGATAAAACATACTTACATTTAATGATTCTGTTACAGTTAAAAATCATCTTATGTTAAAATCAATGACCGGTTTTGGAAGAGCAGAAGAAGCGGCGGGCAACAAAACCTTTTTAGTTGAAATTAAATCTCTCAATGGAAAACAGTTTGAACTCAATTTAAAACTCACCCCTTTATTGCGTCCTTCTGAATTTGCCATACGCTCTATGCTTTCTGAACAGTTGATGCGGGGCGCTATTGACTGTACCGTTTCATTAAAAGAAAACGGAGGCAGCGGCGCTGTTACCATTAACAAGCAAATGGCAAAAGCTTATTTTCAGCCATTGAAAGAAGTGGCAGATGATTTAAACCTGCAGCTCAGTGAATACATTCTCGGCGCTTTGTTACGTTTACCGGATGTGGTTACACCCAACTCTGATTCTTTGAATGAGCAGGAACTGAAACAGTTTATGCAAATAGTTGCCAATGCCATTGGCGAACTTAATAAACACCGCAAACTGGAAGGGGATGCCCTGGAAAAAGATTTAATTGAACGTATCAATAATATCCTTGCTTACCAGGAAAAAATAAGTGAGCTGGAGCCGCTGCGTCAGCACCGCATGAAAGATGAACTGCGCAAAAAACTGGAAGAACAGGTGGGTAAAGAAAACTACGACAGTAACCGGCTGGAGCAGGAAATGATTTATTATATTGAAAAAATTGACATCAGTGAAGAACAGGTGCGCCTGCGCAATCACTGTGATTATTTCCTCAACATTTTGAAAGAAACAGATGAATCCAAAGGAAAGAAGCTGAGTTTTGTATTACAGGAAATTGGCCGGGAAATTAATACCACCGGCGCCAAAGCTTATGATTCAGCGATACAGAAATTGGTGGTGCTGATGAAGGATGAACTGGAAAAAGCAAAGGAACAGGTGCTGAATGTGCTGTAAATAATTTTAATAAAAAAATAGTTGGGGAGAGGTTGCATACAGCCCATACCCTTTCGTTAAGTTGCAGTGCATAATTGGAAACAGAACTTTAACCGGTGCGAATTATTCACCGGATGATTCAAAGTCAAAAATGCCTTCACAGTATTTCAGCCCTGCCCCTTCACCAGTGTTCGTATTCAAAAAAATGAAATTGTTTGTTGTTGCAGCCCGCTGCTTTACATTTGTACAACCATGTTATTAAAAACCCCGTTGCTCAGCGTGTACTCCTTATTTAAAATTTTGGTGTATTTATTATTCACCATGTTTGGTTTTGCCTCCTGCATGCAGCTTGGTAATTTTGAAAAAAACATAGAAATTAAAAAACATGAATGGCAAAGCAGTTTTGAACCGGAAGTGGAGTTTGCCATTACGGATACAGTGAGCCCTTATAATGTATTTGTAGTGCTCCGTCATACCGATGCGTATGCGTATAAAAATATCTGGCTTTATATTTCCACACAACAACCCGGCGACAGCAGTTTTAAAAAAGAACGTTTTGAATTAACGCTGCAGCAGCCGGACGGCACATGGATTGGTACAGGTTTGAATGATGTTTGGGAAATTCGTCATCCATTATTTACCAATATCCGCTTCATCAAAAAAGGAACCTATCATATACGTTTGCAACAGGCCATGCGGGATGAGCCGTTGCTGCACGTGATGAACGCAGGTATCCGAATTGAAAAAGTTAACAACTGATGGCTTATACCAACAAAGTATTTCGCTTTGGGAATTTTTCTTTCTGGTTCTGGATACTGTTAGTGTATGTAGTGGCCGCATTGGTGTGGTGGTTTATTACACTGGAGCGGCAAAACAATGCCATGACGGAGCTGAAACTCACACAACTGAAAAAAGATCATCCGCAATATGTATTGCAATACAATGATGTGCTGAAAATGCGCCAGCGCAACACGGCAAAGTATGTGGGAGAAGGCATCGCCTTTTTAGCGCTGATTATATTGGGCGCTGTATTTGTGTACCGCTCCATCCGCAAACAGATGGAGTACAACAGCCTGCAGCAAAATTTTATGATGGCCATTACGCATGAATTAAAAACACCCATTGCCACTACTCGGTTAAGCCTGGAAACGGTATTGCGGCGAAAGCTGGATGAAGTGCAGCAGCAAAAATTGTTACTGAGCGCTTTATCTGAAACCAACCGTTTAAATATTCTTACCAATAACATTTTACTGGCCAGCCAGATGGAGGAAAAGAATTTTCAGAGAGATAATGAAGAGATTAACCTGGCCGATGTGGTGGAAACCGTAGTGAGTGATTATAAAAACCGTTTCCCGCAGCGTACCATTGAAGCCAGCGCCGATAAAGATGTATTTATACAGGGTGATGAACTGCTGCTGCAGATTGCACTGAGCAATTTAATTGATAATTCCCTGAAGTATGCACCCAAAGAAAGCCCGGTGTATGTGGATTTGATGGATGAAGATGATGTGCTGCAACTAAAAGTGAGCGATGAAGGTACAGGTGTGCCTGACCCGGAGAAGAAGCGCATTTTTGAAAAATTTTACCGCAGCGGTAATGAAAACACACGCAAGGCAAAAGGCACGGGCCTTGGCTTGTACCTTACCAAGAAAATTATTGAAGATCATAATGGTGACATTTTTGTGATGGACAATACTCCGCACGGAAGTATTTTTGTCATTCAGTTTTAAAGGTGGTATTAAACATCATCATTTATTTTTTCAAAAGGGTTATTTATGACTACAGCCAAAGCATCCATATTACTGGTAGAAGATGAAGAGCATTTGCAGGATGCCCTTAAACTTAATTTAGAACTGGAAGGTTATGAAGTAACAACTGCTGCTGATGGCAGCGCCGCACTCAAAGCAGTGGAAAATGAATACTTTGATTTAATTATTATGGATGTGATGATGCCGGAAATGGATGGCATCAGCGCTACTGAAAGCATCCGCATCCGCAAGAATGAAGTACCCATACTGATGCTGAGCGCTAAAAATACCAGCAGCGACCGTGTGCTGGGTTTAAAAAAAGGCGCTGATGATTATCTCACCAAGCCCTTTAATTTAGAAGAACTGCTGCTGCGGGTGGAAAAGTTGATTGAGAAAAATAAAAAAATACAGGATAAAGACAGTGTTGGTGAAACGTACAGTTTTGGAAACAACAAGGTAGATTTTAAAGCGCAGGAAGCAGTAAACTACAAAGGTGAAACCATTCAACTGAGCAAGAAAGAAAGTATGCTGCTGCACTTACTGGTGGAGAACAAAAACGAAGTGGTAACCCGTGAAAAAATATTGCAGGTGGTTTGGGGTTATAATGTATATCCCACCACCCGAACTATTGATAATTTCATCCTCAACTTCCGCAAGTATTTTGAAGCAGACAGCCGCAACCCCCGGTTCTTTCATAGTGCAAGGGGTGTGGGGTATAAGTTTACGGAGGAGTAGGTTTCGTATCAATATTATTCATCATCTCCTCTGCATCCATCAGTAACTCTTCTTTGGAAATATTCAGTTCCGCCGGGCTGAACATTACTTCTTCACAACGCTGCACAATTGTAATCCACGCAGCGGCTTCTTTTACAAAACCTCTTTGCTTCAGGGCATCAGCAAAAGCCAGGCTGTTTACTTTGGTGTGCTGCAGTTGCAGGCGGTCAATTAAAAATTCCTGCACCCCATCCAGCAACAAAGAATAAAACTGTTTCTGCCGGGGCGAATCCTTTACAAACAAAGCAGCGCTTAAATATTCTTCAGCAGGTTTTACAGGAACGGGTGGTTCAAGGGTTATATTTAATTTTTTTTCAGCAACAACAAGAGTGGTTTTCTTCTTTCGTGCAAACAATAATAATGATAACAGCACAACGGCTGCAAAAGCGCCACCGCCCCACCAATACCATTTCCTGTTATCAGCATAAGGTTTTGGTGCCTCCACCGGCGCCTGCAGGTTCTTTCCCGTTTTACCAGCCACGGCTTCTTTTACAGAAAATTTCAAACTGTCAGTACGTATGGTTTTATAGGTCTTACTCACCATATCAAAAAAAGTAAACACCACTGAAGGAATTTCATACACGCCCTTTACAGCAGCAAAGGGAATTTCAAACACTTTTATTCCGGTAATGGGCGAAATTGTTTTATCAAACTCTTCTGCCACTTTTGGTTCATAGGCATCAATTCCTTTGGGCCAGTTTACAGATGGTGCATTGATCATGGTAAGATTGCCACTGCCTGTAACCTGGATTTTCAGCACACCATTTTCATCAGCGCTAAATTCTTTGCTGTTGAGTTGTGCAGCAATGGAAAATTTACCAACAGCCCCATTGAAACTTTCAGGCTTGTTTTCCGGCAACTCCATTACTTTCACTTTAAGCGGAGGTGTTTGCGTTACCAGCTCTTCCTGTATAAAATCTTCTTTGGTCAGTTCATCCGCTTTTTGCTTATCCATCAGCGCCTCCATCCAGTCTTTACCATCTTTACCGGCAGACGCTTTTATTAAATGAACAAGATTGTTGATCTCTACCGGCTCAATGGTTAAATCGCCGCTCTGCAACGGAAACAGTTGTACTTTTCGAATGAGATAACAATTATACAGTTTACCATTCACCGGTTCTTTTGTAAAAATGTTGGCTTCAGGTTCTTCCAGGTCAATAACAGAAAAGCCATTGAACGAGGGGCGCTTTAAAATTTTAGATTCACTTTCCAGCCTTGTATAAAGTTTAAAGGTGGCCAGTAAAGGTTCGCCCACAAAACAGGTTTGCTTATCAACAAATGCTTTTACAAATAAATTCTTTTTTATTTTTTCTTTAGCGTCTTCGCCGGGTAATAAATAATAGTCGGGTTTCTCTTCTCTTGATGATGCAGTTACATCCGTGTTCACCGGCACCGCATCCGTAACATTAATGCTTACAACAGGTGATGTGAGCATCTTACCTTTTACTTTCATGATAGCGGATGCAATGGACAGTTTGCCTTTGAGTTTGGGCCGCAGCAAAAACGTATAACTCACATATTCTGTTAGTGAGCCATTCACCCAGGTCCATCCATTGGTTTCAACGGCATTGCCAAAGCGTTCAAAGTTTTTAAAGGAAGGCGGTATAAATTCATCCACACTGCTGGCGCCCTCGGCAATAAACTGTAATTGAAATGTTTCATTGGGGTTCACGGTGGTTTTGCCGGGCACAACTGTTAATTTCACCTGCGCCGCAGCCGCCAGTTGCCATAAACAAAGCAATAAACAATATGTACCCTTCCTGAACATGAGCAGCAAATGTAAAACAAGGATTATTAAAGCCAATACAAGTAAAAAGCAAGGATGTGTTAAATGAGAAGAGCGGCGGTTTGATGGTTTGATTGTTAAGAGGCTCCACATTCATAGTTTATTGCAAATAGCAGTAACCCCAACAATCAAACCATCAGGATTTAGAGCAACACAACAATTTATTTTTCACTTTAAACAGCAAGCGCTCAGCAAGCAAGCAGTTATTTTACAAATCACCCAACTGCGGCCGCACAATAATATCTTCCACACAGGCGGCCGGTGAAAGTTGTGCTGATGCATAAATAAGTTTGGCAATATCATTGGCTTCCATAATGCGGTTGCCGCTGTTATCATAATCACCCCAGCTGTCAGTAAGTGTGGCGCCGGGAAAAACAGAAGTTACTTTTATTCCGTGCGGTTTCATTTCTTCCCTCAAATTTTTGCTGAACCCATGCAATGCAAACTTGCTGATGCTGTATGCGCCGCCATCTTTATACGCATGAAGTGAAGCAATGGAACACATGTTAAAGATATGCCCGCTGTGCTGCTTCATCATGGTGCCAATTAATTTACGGGTGAGGTGATAGGCGCTGTAAAGATTTACCTGCATCATGTCTTCCAGCAAATCGTCCGGCTCATTGTGCACGCTGCCCGGTTCAAAATTACCGGCATTGTTCACCAGCACATCAATGCTCACGCCATTATCCAAAATCCACTGGCCAAAATTTTCAGCTTCCTCTTTCTTTGCCAGGTCTCTTGCCTTGCCTTTGATGCGGCTGTTGGGGAAACGGGTGATGAGTTCTTCCACGGTTTTATACAAGCCTATTTCATTTCTGCTGCATAAAAACAAATGGTGCCCGTTGGAGGCAAACAGTTCTGCAATGGCTTTTCCAATGCCACGTGATGCACCGGTGATAACGATATTCATATTTTGAGAATTACGATTTACAAGTTACAACTTGTTACTGCAAGTTATTCTGAAATCGTAAATCGTAGTTCATAAATTGCCTTATTATAAAATATCATTCTGCTTTACAAAAGCCCTGTAAGCCCGCCTGAACGGAACGGGCAGGGGCGCAATGCCAGTAGAAATAAACAATACGAAAAGTACAAAGAGCCCCATCGGGGCGACATGTTTTAAAACCCATATATGTATCGCCCCGATGGGCAATGTCATTAAGTTAAGCTCCGTCAGGAGCATCCTGTTTATAGGAATTTCAAATAATTGTATTGGCTCCATCGGAGCCTCCTGTAGTTTGAGGTGACTCCTCCTATGTTTACAAAGTAAATAAAAGTTCTTTGAGATAGTGTAACAAGATACCATGAGATTTGAAGTTTAAAGTG
>JAIEQM010000131.1 GCA_019747705.1 Chitinophagaceae bacterium
TTCTGTTCGTCAACTCACAATTTTATCCGCCGCTTCCTTCAGATTTGTGGTCGCCCACAACACCCTTGCTTTGGAGTAACAGTTCCCGTTAGATGGCCTGTTCAAGACTTTAACTTTAAAGAACAATGGCATGCATGGCGCACAAAAAGATAAACCCCTGCTTATGCGGGGGTTTTGTTTTGAATGCTGTTGCAATGAATGCGCATTAAAAAAAATCTGCAAACCTGTAAGCCGGATTCTGTAACATCATAAAGATGCAGCTATCATTTATCTGTTCTGCAATTTGCACTGCAGAATCCATCTGCCTACCCTCCATCCCCCTGCTCTAAAAGAACAGGCTGGAACGGGCCGTTCTCAAAAGATGGTATATGTGGCATTTCAGCACGCAAGGTTTACCCGGAAAAAATGTTGCCATTTTTAACTGTGAGCTCTTACCTCACATTTTCACCCTTACCCCGCTTGTGGCAGGGCGGTTATTTTCTGTGGCACTTTCTGTTGACGAATTGCTTCATCACCCGGCTCTTCACCGGTGCATTGCCCTGTACTGTCCGGACTTTCCTCCCCGTTTTACCGGGACGATAGCTCGGTTTGCAGTCTGCAAAAATAGTAAATGATTGGCAGAGAGGGGTAATTGAAATTGGGGTATTAAACCCAGTGTTTGATTTTTGCAATTCATGGATTACAGTTTTCAAATCTGCTTAGCTGAAATAAATAAAAAGAAAATGCATCTTTCAATAAGTTTGGCTGGAACTCCAGATTGCATTTCCAATTAAACAATAAGATTTATACATTTACTGCATGATACAAAATGTCCTCATAAAGAATTTTAAGTCCATTAAAGAATTACAAATTCCCTGTAAAAAGTTAAATGTTTTTATAGGTGAACCGAACAGCGGCAAAAGTAATATTATTGAAGCGCTTGCATTAAAGAGTCAAAACGCTGTCGGCGTGGAACTGAACAAAAACATCTTTAGGTATAAAACTATCGGGGATTTATTTCATGACTTCAATATTAATACTCCAATTGAAATAACAACTGACAAAGAATCTTCAATACTGCAATATTCAGTAAGTGAAAACAAAATCCCGGATAATCTTTTTAGTTATGTTTTAGATAACAATAACCCACAGCAAAAAGAAAGGCCTGTAATGATTCAGCATAATGGGGCCATAAGTGTACACGGAACTTTAGGGAAAACCAATATTCGTTATTATGAATTCAGGCGTTTATCTGCATTTCAGCCAGGCTATATGCCTCATTTAAGTGTTCCGTATGGCGAAAATCTGCCAGGTCTCCTGCTTGCTAACCAGGAATATAAGAAATGGGTTTCTGATTTTTTTCAATCGAAAGCATTAACGCTTACTTTGAAACCGACTGAAAACGATATTGCTGTAAGTAAATTTGTTGACGGGGAAATTTACAGCTATCCATATTTCTCAATTTCTGAAACGCTGCAACGGGTTGTTTTTTATAACATGGCAATTAAGAGTAATAATAATGCTGTATTACTTTTTGATGAGCCTGAAACAAACACCTTTCCCTTTTATACAAAGTTTATTGCTGAGAGAATAGCCCTTGACAACAACAACCAGTTTTTTATTACAACACATAATCCTTATTTACTGCTTAGTCTTATTGAAAAAACTGAATTTAAGAACCTGAATGTATGTATTACCGAAATGAAAAAATATGAAACAAAAATCCATATTTTAAATGAAGATCAAATAGGAAATGTACTTGATTTGAATTCAGATGTATTCTTCAATTTCAATCAAATCATTGGTGAATGAAGCAAATACATGTAGAATGCCTCCCGGATGAAGCCCTGGTCATGAAGCTTGGCTTTGCAAGAAAAATGATAACACACCATTCAGGTAAATCAAGAGTATTTAACAAACTTGAAAAAAGCAAAAATGTACTTGCCTTGGCAGATGAGGACCCTGGCAGCGCCAAAACAACTTATGAGAAAAAATTAAAACTCAGAAACGATTCAAATAGCATTACGTATTATGAAGACGCCTCTGGAAACAAAATATTCGTTTTGAAAGTGAAGCTTGAAAATTGGATTATTGAACAATGTAAAATTTCAAACGTCAGCCCTCAAGATTATGGATTCACTGCAAAACCAAATGAATTTCATGATGTTATTAATCAACGGCTTGAAAGGTTCAGAGAATTACTTGGCGCACTGATTGATAAAAACAACCCGGGAATTATACAACTCAAATCATTTCTGTCATCATAGTCTTTTTCACAGTATGCAAAAAAGTGAATCCCAAAATCTCCAACAAATATCAAATAGAACAAGAAAATTTATGCTCCGTCAATTTGAAATAAGTAAATTAAAAACTAATTCACCCTTTTTAACCGTTCCTTCGCTTTATTAAACACATTTCTTCCTTTATCAATTCCGCTTCTTAGTTGTTTCTGCTCTTCTTCAGGCAAATGAATAAAATCCAAACATTCATTGCTGCAGGTGCCTTCCATTTTTTCTTTACATTCATCACACTGGATAAAGAGTAAATGACAGGCATCGTTTATGCAGTTCACATGCGTATCAGCCGGTTTGCCGCACTGATGACAGTTGGAAATAATTTCATTAGTAACACGCTCTCCCAGCCGTTGATCAAATACAAAATTCTTTCCATGAAATTTATTGGGCAGTTGCTTTTCTTTTACCTGGTTCACATAGTTGATAATACCTCCTTCCAGGTGAAATACATTTTTAAAACCCTGATGCAGCATGTAAGCGCTTGCTTTTTCGCAACGGATGCCGCCCGTGCAGTACATGATGATGTTTTTATTTTTATCGGCCTCCATCATTTCAGCAGCCATGGGTAATTGTTCACGAAACGTATCGCTGGGTATTTCAATGGCTTTTTCAAAATGCCCCACTTCATACTCGTAATGATTGCGCATATCAATCACTATGGTTTCGGGATCTTTGGTAAGCTCATTAAATTGTTCTGCATTTACATACCGGCCTTTATTTGCCATATCAAATGAAGGATCATGAATACCATCAGCCACAATTTTAGTTCGCACTTTTACATCCAGCACATAAAAACTTTTACCATCATCATCCACTGCAATATTCAAACGCAAACCGTTGAGCGGTTCATAACTGTAGAGATAATTTTTAAAGGCTTCAAAGTTTTGCGAAGGCACACTCATTTGCGCATTAATACCTTCGTCAGCCAGATAAATGCGGCCCATCACATCCAGTTCTTTAAAATCTTTATACAATATGTTGCGAAATGCAGCAGGATCATCAATCTTGAAATAACAATAAAAAGAAATGGTGGTGCGTGGAGTTGTATCCTGTAAAATACGTTCTTTCAGCTCCCTGCGGGAAATGCGGTTGTGTAAAAGTGCCATACTGTTTTAAATTTTATCCCGCTTTAGCGGGACCCAATTGCAGGTTGGACAAAATTCTAAAGCGGCACAAAGATAAAGAATTTGATGTTTGTATTAATCCTGGCTGCTGCCTCCAATGTTTAAAAGTGTTCCTAACCTCAACTCTGTATTTACAGTTTTTCCATTGAGCAGACCGCTCACTATATCTACCCGTATAATTTTAAAAATATTTTCAAAGCCCGCATGCCACTCTGTATAAGTTGTGTTTTTGTAAGCAAGCGCAGCAGCGCCTGCCACCAAATGCCAGTTTAATTTTTTAAACCCGGGAACTTTATTGGTAAGAAATCCATTGAAATGATGCTCAGCAAATGCAGCGGTGTAAAATTTTTCTTTGATGCTGAACCGGTAATACTGCGGCAACTGGAAAGTTGTTACATAATCCTCTGCCTGAAAAAGACGGTTACCGGGAAAATGTTTTAAATCAGGAATTTCAACCCGGTTGGTATTTAAAAACCCTCCTGCCTGCACACGGTAATTAAATCTTCCGAATAATTTCAGATTCAAATTATCACGAACAGTAAACTGCCATTTGTCAAAATCAACATCGCTTCCCAAAAATGATTGGATACCTTTTGTGTATTGAATATTAAATGTGGGCCAGCGTGAACCGATATTGATCGTTCTGTCAGGAAACTCAACATATCTGGCTTTTGGCTGAAAGGAAAAGCCCGCTGTAACAACCATTGCCTGGTGTGCTTTAAAATTTTCATTTACCAGTTCAACCGGATAGTTGGGGCGGTAGATACTATTATTGTTTTTACCGGCCCATGAAAAATCAGTGGTATTCTCTAATGGCTTGCGGTCCTGGTATTGCAGGTTGGTAAAGAAAGTAACACCATTGCCAATGCCTTTGGTAAAATTGATGCGTGCATAGTTGGCCGCATAGAGTTTCATAAAATTATTCCTGTAAAACAAAGAAGCAATACTGTTTTGTAATGGCTCAATAGGGTTATCGTTGTTTAACTGAAAAATGCGTTTACCACCGCTCACAGCAATATTGGAAAAATATTTTTTGCCATAATTGTAGCGTACGGCGCCCCATCCATAAAAATCTTTACTGCTGAAGCCATAACGAACATGCGGAATAAATGAAATACTCTTTCTGTCAGTGTATTGTTTGCGGATGGTAACGGGTACATCAGCCACAAAACCTTCCACGGTATTAAACTGTACACTTTGTAACACAGATGGAAAGGAATAACTCATTTTCTTTTTCTGTACATTAATGGTTTTACCCGAAAGCAGGATATTGGATGGTGAAATTTTATTACTGATACGGTCTAATGAATCAAGATAGGCGGGGTCTTTTCTTCTTTGCTCCAAACTGTCTTTCTTAATATAATCTTTTGTTTCTTCAATACTTAATGCCAGCGGCCGGATACTGTCCCAATACGCCACCGGTTTTTTATTGCTGCCCGCTTCATACTTCAAAATGGTATTATCAAAATATTTTTTAGTGAAGGCAGGCGTTAAGTTGAAATTGCGGTACACGTTGGCAAATGTTCCATATGCATCAAACCCAAAAAATTTAATGGAAGGATATAATACCTGGCTTTGCACCACCCATTGGTTTACACCCAGTTTTTGATACAACTGTTCAATACGCATCGTATCGGCCAATTGCATTTGATTTTGTTTGAGCAACTGCAACTGTACACTGTGTATGCGCCACTCATCTTCCACAATATGAATATAACCGCTGAAACAGGGCTCATAACTGCGTTTGGGTGTTACTTTAATTTTATTGATGAGCTGACCATCTTCAACAAAAGCGCCTTCATACTTGTATTTGTACATGCTCATGGCATTTTCTGCAATGGGTGATACAAAGCCTCTTGGATTAAGGGCGCTGCTTATCTGTACAATGTTTTCATAAAAGCTGAAGAAGCGTGCTCCTGCCAAACCATAACCATCGCTCTGCCCGCTCACTCTTGTGCTGAGCACATCAATTTTTACTTTGCTGGGTTTATCAATAGAAAGCCGGGAAACAGTTTCAGATAAATAGATCATTTTCTTTTTGCTGGTATCTCCGTCTTCAAAATCAACTTTCTCACCAAAAAATTTCTTTGGATAATCACGAAGGCTCAGATTTCCCCTGCTGTACACTTCACATTGAAACACATCATTTTCATTGAGATATTCCTTACGCTTTTTTATCGCTTTACGGATGATGGCATAAGCAGGATCTTCTGTTCCGGCTTTTACCACCACTTCTTTCAAGTTTACTCTTTGCTCATTCAGTTCAAAGTTGAGCTGTGCATCTGCGTCCGTAACAGTTATTGTTTTTTCCATTCGCTCATAGCCCACATGCCTGCACACAATAGTGTAAGTACCTGCTGATAATTCCAGGAAATAATAGCCCTGGGCATTGGCATTGGCATTGATGTTTTTTCCTTTTACAGAAAGAGTGGAAAAAGGGAGCGCCTCACCCGTTGAAGAAGTTACTTTGCCCGATATTTTACCGGCATATAAAATGGAGGATGCAATACAACTGAAGCAGAAGAGTAAAAGTGGTTTCATGCAGCACGAAAATAACCCCGTGTGTGTTAGCAAAAAATTAAAAAACTTCAGGAAGCTTTCTTTCTTATAAAACTCCCTGTTAATGCAGCAAAGCCACCCACTAAGCCTGCCACCAATCCTGTTGCCATCATAATGAGCCAGTGGGATGGCGCCTTAAACAGCACTTCTGCAATTTTGGTGGAGAGCAGGTGTTTATTTTTTACATCCATGTAAGAAGCCATTAATGTCCACAAGAGGAATAGTGAAAAGAAACCGGCTAAAAAAGCAAAGAATGGTTTTTGGGGAATGATGGCTGAAACAAGAAATGCCACAACGGCAATAATCCACCAATCGGCATATAAGCCTCCAACGTAACTTAAAAATGCGGTAAGTATAAATGCTGCAAAAAATTTCATGGTAATGGTTTTAAATTTTAGTTGTTGCTGCGGACAGTACTGCCTGTTTATGATTTTGAAAACTTCATCACCCATCTTACTTTACCGCTCTCCTCTTCCCCTTTCTTCATCATCCATGCACGGTAATACTGTCCTTTGGCCCAGGTATTAAGAAACTGGTCATAAAAAGGACTGCCGGGATTGCCGCTTTGCCCGCCGGGATATACAACAAATGCTTCCGTTTCATTGGCAAGGTGCACAATCATTCTCCAGCTTGGGCCATGACTGTGCTGTGTGGCATTGATAATATGTTTACCGCCACCTGTAATAATACCCTGCCTTGCAAAAGGCATAACAGATGTACGCAGCATGTGATATACAGTAGTATTTTTATAAAGTCCCCATTCCAATTTGTTTTCTGCTTCCAGTTTTTTTAATTCCGGCACAACAGTTTTGAATGATTGGGTAAAAATATCATGCACCGTTTCTTTTTGTGGTGTTTTAATATTATCAATATATGTAAATGTGGAATCTTTTGTAATCGCATCTGCAAGGGTATAATCATCAGGCAGGGTATAAATGTTGGTGTCTTTCTGTGTAAACTCATCACTCCATACATTCATCTCTAATTTCTCGTACCAGAGTTGAAAGATTGTTGCAGCTTTGGAATCAGCGTTGCTGTAATCATTCCAGTTCTTTACCAAATCGTAATATTTTTGTTCATCTGCATTCAGTCCATTGGTACCGGTGTATTTCATCAGCAACTTTACCATTACCTGTGCAAATGCATTGTAAGTATCATTTTGCAATGCTTTCATATCATCCACAGTAATGTTATTCAAGGAGGATAATTTATTGTTGATGGTTAATCCACGGTACACATCATAACCACCGGGAATAAAATAGGGATACGTACCATCCACCGGGCGCTGATTGGCGCTGCTCACAAAACCACGTTCAGGATTTACACTGGCAGGTGTAGCGCTATTGGGTATAATACCCTGCCACATATAACTGCTGTCAACACCCGGCATTACATATACTCCCTGCCGGTTCCAGCGCAAAGGAAAATGCCCCTGCTGACGAATAGCAATATCACCGCTCTTGCTTGCAAACACCATGTTTTGAGAAGGCACGGTAAAATACTGAACAGCGTTATAATAATCCGTATAGTTTTTTGCACGATCCAGGTAATGCCACATTAATAATTCATTGCTTGGAAAATGTGCCATCCATCTTGTGGCAATAGCTTTACCTCCGGTTAAAGGCGTTGAAAAACTTTCATCATACGTTACGGGGCCGAACACTGTATAAGCAACTGTATCAAACACACTTGGTTTGTTTTTGATTTTTATTTCTTCAATACGCAGATCAGATGCTTTCCAGGCATTATTAAACCAGTACTCTTTTTTGCTTTGATCTTTAAATTTAATTTCATAAAAATCCCTCACATCCCTTCCGGCATTGGTAAAGCCAAATGCAATACTGTCATTAAACCCAATAACAATACCGGGGATACCGGGGAAAGAAACTCCATAAGCATTCATTGTATTGGTAGTCATTTGCATTTCATACCAGATAGCAGGCATGGTTAAATCAAGATGCGGATCATTACAAAGAATGGGCGAACCGCTTTTTGTTTTCTTACCGCTTACTGCCCAGTTATTACTTCCGTTATCCCTGGATGGCTGATCTAAAAAAGCCATCTTCATTGCTGAATCTCTTTTTTGCAGATACACAGAATCAGCATTAGCCCGTGGTACAGGATTAAATGCAGGCTTTTCAAACACTGTTCCTTCAGGTGCAATGGGAGATAATGAGTCCTGCAGTTGCGGATAGAGTATTTGCATTTGCCCATCCGTAAAAATGTTTTTCAATGCGGTAAACGGAAGGTCATCCACACTGTAAGCAAGTGTTTTGGTCATTTGTTTAATAAACAAAGCCGTTTTTATATTCTTCCATTTTTCAGGTTCATAACCCAGTAATTTATATTCAATGGGCAATTCAGCCGCACTTAAATTTTCAATATAAGCATTAATACCCGCTGTGTATTGATCAACCTCCATCTTTGTAAATTCATTCGCCTCCATTTCTTTTAACATGTTTTCTGCTGCATACTCCATCCCAATACGGCGCTGTTCTTTATCAAAATTGATGGCTTTATCGCCAATAATTTCACTCACTCTTCCGGCTGCTGCATGGGTTGAAAACTCCATTTGCCAGAGACGAAACTTTGCATGCAAATAACCTTGTATGAAATAAGCATCGGCATCATTATCTGCTACCACATGCGGCACGAGGCGTTCATCTAAATAGACAGATGAATTGCCTTTGAGTTGTGGCAATTTTATTTCTTCACTGTAATTATGATTGTAATGCTCTGCGTTTTGCCAGAACCCCTGCTGCGGGCTCAGGAATTTTCCGAAAGCGGGTGCCGGGCCAATTCTTGTATTGAGTGCATACACCAAACCCATGGTGATGATGGCTGAAATGAGGAATGGAATCAATCGCATAAAAAATGGAATAAAGACGGAAATTATTGAAAACTGTACAAATAACACACAATTGAACAGAAATGTTTACAACAATACCACTTTGCGGTAAGTACCCAAATGTGGTATTGACTTTTCTTTAACGGCATATTACGTTTGCACCATCATTCAAATCTGTTAATTAAAAAACAAACAACATGAAAAAATTAAATCTCCTGTTCGTATTTATTGTGTTTGCAGCAGCATTTACAGCATGTAAGAAAAAAGACTGCCCGGCACCAACATACCCTGCTGAAGGTCTCTGGGTGGGCAAATACGGTAGCGGAACTGCAACTCCAACAAGCGGGTTTTCAATGGTATTGGAAGCTGGCGGTAAAGTTACTGTTGCTGATGGTGATAATGTTACATCTTCTTCCAAGGCAGCTGGCACATGGACTGTTACCGGAAATGTTTTTAAAGCTACTTATACTTATCCTGCTTCTGGCGGTGGTACTCCCAGCACCTATACCATTCAGGCTAACTGGAGCAATAATGGGAAAATGACAAGTGGCACCTGGGGATCAGGCACAAGCCCTACAGGATCTGGCACATGGTTTATGGATCGTAAGAATTAATTGTATATTTTTTAAGAGGCTGCTCAATAACGAGCAGCCTCTTTATTTTTGCCAGATGCAAACTGAAACCATCGATGTAAAAAATATTCTCGGACTACAATTGCCTACTGATCCGAGATGGGTGGATTTAACTTCCATTTCCTTAGAAGCTATCTTAACTGATCATGCCTATTGTGAGCAGAAGGCTGCCACTACCTGCATATCACTTATTCAGCGCTACAGTGAATATGAAGAGCTGGTAAAAGAACTGGCGCCCGTTGTTACAGAAGAATGGGGCCATTTCCGTGCCGTGCTGGCAGAACTTGCAAAACGAAATTTAAGATGGGGCAAACAGCGGAAAGATTTATATGTAAATGAATTGCTGCTGTTTCAAAAAAAAGGCGGCCACGTGGATGATCGTTTTTTGGATGAACTGCTTACCATGGCATTGATTGAAGCAAGAAGCTGTGAACGGTTTAAACGTTTGAGCGAGGGTTTGAAGGATGATTACCTGCGTAAATTCTACCGCATGTTTATGGAAAGCGAAGCCGGGCATTATACATTGTTTATTACGCTGGCAGAACATTATCTTCCCAAACCGAAAGTGCGTAAACGATGGAAGGAATGGCTGGAATATGAAAAGCAATTAATGAATACAATGGAAATAAGAGGCGACAGGATTCATTGAAATGAACTATTGAATTTGTAGTATTTCATTGAAAAGAATGACGAAACCAGCAAACAGAGGCGCTAAGCCCGTTTGCCGATTTCTGCATAAAAATTATTGTTTCACTTCAAGTATTCCCCCGAGATGAATATTGATACCTGCATAGCTTAGGCAACATCAGTGCTTAATACAACCCTTACCGGAGTTATCTTTCAGTAATGCTTTTTGTTGTTTATGTTATGCAGCTTTTAGTAACATCCAACAACTCATTCTTTTAAAGTCCAATTGCTAACAAAACGCCTCCCGAAAATGTAGTTCTGTAATGCCATGGTAAATACAACGAACGATCAAGAAAAAAGAAATTACTCCTCACTCTGCCACCAATATAAACTTCTTAAAAAGGGATAGCGGCCTTCTAGCACCACAGGAAAACCAAGCGCATCAGTTGGCTCAACTGTTTTTTTATATGATACCATTCCCGCTTGAGAAATAGAAGAATCATAATAATCTCTTGACCCAAGCCTATACAAGATGCCAACGCCTATGGATGTTTGAATTTTTGATGAAACGGGCAAATAATACTTGAGCAACATTGCAAACGAATTATCGTAAAAGTATTGCCTGTTTGGCAACTCGGCTGAGTTATATTTAACGGGAATTTCAAAACTTGCATTTTCAAATTCCATAGCCAGAGAAAATGATTTTGAAAACTTATACTCTGATTGAATCCAAAAATTACCTCCTGCATCAGTCTTTTTTATTTGGTTGAAATAGCCATACCCTAAGGATAAAGTAAAAATTTTATTACTCACTTGCGAAACCCCTGATACGCTTTTTATAATAACAAAAAAAAGAAAAAAGAAAACAGTTTTCATTGTATTACTATTAAAAGAAAGAATATAGCGGCCTTATTAAAAAGGCCACTATAGCCTATGCTCAACATTATTGTTTAACAGCAATTACATTGCTTGTAGAATACGTAACAGCAGCCAGTATAACCTCGGCGCCTAAACTATTGGTTATTGTTTGATAGTTTACACGAGCAAGTACAAAACTCATTCTTGCCCCATCAGGAAACAGATGCCGGGCTGTTTGCTGGTTTCGTCATAAAATTTATTGTTTCACTTCAAGTATTCCCGAGTCTGAATATGTTACAGAAGATAATAAAACTTCAGTGCCAAAGCTATTGGTTACAAGCTGATAATTAGCTCTTGCTAAATAAAAAGTGATTTTTGAGCCTGTGGGTAGCTTGTCTGTTGACAGTTCGCTTTTTGGCAGAATATATAAACCATTATCTGGCAATTCTTTACTTATAACAATTTCAGTTATATCAGGAAAAGACGGGTTAACGTTATTTGATGCAATAGATTCGTAAACACCAATAAGATAAATTTCATCTATAGGGTTGTTGGGGTCAACGTCCCATGTTATTGTTTGGTCTTCACTCTTGCTAACGAATCTTCTTGAATTAAACTCAGCCTCCATATCAATGGGCATAGGAACATAGAACTCGTTGTTTAAAGACTCATCTATACGAAACGGATTGTTGCTTTCAATTGAAAATTTTACTTTTTTCCCAAAAAGACCAGATATTTTTCGCTGAATATCGCCAGACGAATTATTATACATAATACCATAACCACCACCCGTATTACTGGGGTCTGCAAACGGCAATTCCAAACCATCAATACGTATTTTACCTGCATTGAATGTTTTGGTAGGATTTCTGTTTACGTTCATCACACCACCGATTACTATCTCTGAAATGCCTTTTTGAGACCCATAATTGTAGCGTTGTTGAATAATGGAAATTTCACCATCTCTTGGAGTGTTATATTTTATAACATAATCCTCAATAGTTTTAGCTATATTAAACTCATTTTCATCTTTTTTACTTATACCATCTCTTTTGCAAGACACCATTGATAAAACTATAACTACAGAAACAAATAGCAATATATTCTTTTTCATATTTTACTTTTTAAATTGTTTTATAAACGAATTTGACAATTACACCAAGTGGGAACACCCATAACTGGAGGGGTGTTTCTGGGAAAACTCGATGGAATGATTGTAATTGAGGTTTGATTGGCAATTGTACTTGGAACATATTGTACAGCGCTTCGCCAATAAGGTTTCCCTGCAGTATTTGTAAAGCCAGGTGGCGACTCCACAATTGTGCAAAATGTACTTTCGCAGGTGCTACACTCAAGCGCATCTACTGTAACAATTATCCTAAAATTCCTGTTTGTTGGAACCTGCACAGTTCTTGCAAACCTGTTTTTGTCTGCTCCGGAAGGTGCCGGAATAGTTGGGGCACCGCCACTTACAGGATACCATGTATTTCCAGTATTTCCCTCTTGTGATTCTACTGAAATTGAGGCTGTGTAATTCACATCATTTTGAGTAATTCCATTTACATTGCCAGCTTTGCAATTGCGTATGAAATTTGCAACAACTACTTCTAATGATCGGGTTGTAACTGCGGTTGGACGTTTTGTGCAACTTATTTGCAGCATAAAGAATAGAAGAGAAAGGGGGAAAAATGGATACTTCCTAAAGAGTAAGCCCCATTTAAGTGTGTGTGTGTGTGTGTAAATGCATAATAAAGATTGTTTTAGCAAAAATAACAAAAGAAATAGAACTTACAAATTTTTTTCAGCATAAGAATAAAAAGCAGGCTTTTATCAATCTTAGATTCAACTAATAAAGGGTTTAATACTGATGAAATGAGCCATAACAAAATGTTCATTTTTATACCAACCTGGTAATGAATAATTTTTATGGCGAATATTATAGCTTGCCCAGCAAAAAAGCGGGGTGGCAAAAAATTAAAATAAAAAATAAACAAAGGAAAAAATTTTACATTCACATCTTAACGGTTGCATATGATGAACAGAAAGAAGTTTTTGCAGTTAACAGGCGTATCAGGTTTATTGCTGGGCAGTAACACATTTGCTGCAACTAAGAAAGCAGGAACCAAACCACTTGTAATTTCAACCTGGGCGCCCAATATAAAAGCCAACAAAGCTGCATGGGAAATCTTAAGCAAAGGCGGTAGTGCATTAGATGCCGTTGAAGCTGGTGTAATGGTTCCTGAAGCAGACCCAACTGATAACAGTGTGGGTTATGGCGGCTTGCCCGATAGAGATGGGAAAGTAACACTGGATGCCTGCATCATGAATCATTTAGGGCAATGCGGCAGTGTGATGTGTTTGGAACATATTATGCACCCTGTTAAAGTTGCACGCCTGGTAATGGAACAAACGCCACATGTGCAATTGGTGGGCGATGGCGCTTTGAAGTTTGCATTGAGCAAAGGATTTAAAAAGCAAAACCTGTTAACATCAGCAAGTGAAAAGGCATGGAAGGAATGGTTAAAAACATCTAAATATGATCCTAACAGAAGCGTAAAAGAGCTGGAAGAAAAAACAAAAAGAGAAAACCAAAACAATGAGCCCTGGCCGGTGGCGCTTTTAAATCATGATACCATTGGGATGCTGGCATTGGATGCCAATGGCAATTTAAGTGGCGCATGTACTACCAGTGGTATGGCGTTTAAAATGAATGGCCGTGTGGGTGATTCGCCCATAATTGGCGCAGGATTGTTTGTTGATAATGAAGTGGGTGCTACCACAGCAACCGGAGTGGGTGAAGAAGTGGTAAAAATTTGCGGCGCACATACGGTTGTTGAAATGATGCGTAATGGAGCCAGCCCCGAAGATGCTTGCAAAGAAGCAGTGAGAAGAATTATAAAAAACAACGAAGCCAAAGCAAAAGATTTACAAATTGGTTTTTTGGCCATTAATAAAAATGGAGCTTATGGCGGTTTTAGTATGATGAAGAATTTTACAATGGCGGTGCGAAATGAAAATGAAGAACGTTCTGTTGAAACAAAAAGCTGGTATTGATGAATTATAAATTAGAAGTAATTGCATTTACTATAGAAAGTTGTTTGGTTATTGAACGTGCCGGTGCACACCGAATTGAATTGTGTGATAACCCCGGTGAAGGCGGCACTACTCCCTCTTTCGGCTTTTTAAAACTGGCAAGAGAAAAAACAACCATTGAATTATATCCGATGATTCGCCCACGGGGTGGTGATTTTTTGTATAGCGATGATGAGTTTGAACTGATGAAAAAAGACGTGCTGCTTTGCAAAGAAATTGGCTGCGACGGTATAGTTATTGGATTGCTGAATGCTGATGGAACAGTTGATAAAAAAAGAACGGCACAATTAATTGAGTTGGCATATCCGCTGGGTGTAACGTTTCACCGTGCATTTGACCGGGTGAGAGATGGACTTGAAGCTTTGGAAACTTTGATTGAAATAGGAGGTGAACGTGTATTAACATCCGGCTTAACACCAAATGTAACAAAAGGTGCTGATTATTTAACTCAGTTAGTAAAAGCTGCTGACGAACGTATTATCATTATGCCCGGCAGTGGTGTAAGAAGCAACAATATTGCAGCACTGGCCCGGCAAACAGGAGCGGTTGAGTTTCATACATCAGCAAGAACAATGATTGCATCTCAAATGAATTATTTAAATGCTGCCATGAATGAAGAATTAAAAACAGTGATTGCAGATGAGGAGGAAATTAAAAAAACATTGAAGGAATTGGCTAAGAGTTAAAGGAGGAAAAAGAGTAAAGGAGGGTTGTTGAAGAATACTCTTTTACTCCTTTACCTCTTAGTTACTCTTAGCTTTGAGTTTAAAATATTAATGCAGATAAAGATGAAATTAAAAACAATAAAACAGTTGCATTCCTAATTAGCCCTCCTTTACTCCTTTCCCTCTTAGCTACTCTTAGTTCAAAGATTAAAATACTCAAGCAGCCACCTGCTCCACTCTTCCTCTTTCTCCTCTGCTCTTTTTAATAATTCAATTTGGTTGAGGGCACGGTTGTAATTATGCAATTCATAGCGGGCACCGTAATACACATCGTTATTGCTAAAATCAGTTAAAAAACGGAGTGATTGCATGTATATCATGAGTTTGCCCGCCAGCACAAAATCTTTTTGCTCCTGCGGTGTAAGTTCATCACCCATTGGTTCTGCATAACCTTGTACTATGGATTTGAAAAAAGAATCACGAACAATGATTTTTGAAAGATCAGTTTCTTCTTCACTTACAGGACTTAAGCAGGTACGCATCATATCACCTGCATCACTAAAGAAATAGCCGGGCATGATGGTATCCGGGTCAATTACGCAAATGGCTTTGTTATTTGCATCAAAGAGCACATTGCTGATTTTGGTATCATGATGCATGACCCGTTGCTTCCATTGCCCATTTATTATTCGTTCGTTGAACTGCTGTGCAAGATGCATTCGGTTTTGCAGTTCATTAATGGCAGTTGCTGCTAATTGAACCCGCTGCTTATTTCCATTTTGCAACGCTGAGTGAAATTGCTGTGTGCGTAAGTTGAGGTTATGAAAATCAGGAATGGTTGTTGCCAGTTTTTCTAATGGAAAATGAGAAAGATTTTTTGCAAACAATCCAAATTGTTTTGCAGCTTCATAAGCATGATTTTCTGTTTGCACCACATCAATGGTATGCGAGCCTTCAACAAATGGAAACAGCCGCCAGTAAGTTCCATCAGCAGCACCAATCATCTCATCACCATTACCTGCTTTTACAGGGCGTATAAAAAAATAGTCAGGGTGATGCTGCTCTAAAAAATTACTCACCAAAGAAATATTCTGAGCAATAGCTTGTGGCTGTTTAAAAACATTTATATTAATTTGTTGCAGTACAAACTTCTTTTCATCCACCAAAACAAGAAATGTATGATTGATTAAACCATTGCCCAATGGTTTGATATCAATTGAAGTATCAGGAAAATAATATTGCTTAAGAATGGAAGCAGGACTCATGATTGAAAGTAAATAAAATTTCAGTTCCAGTGATGTGCAATTACTTCTTCATTATTCAAACTCACGAGTCTGCTCCGCTCCTGCTCTTTTAAACCGCTCCATGTATTCCACATTCCTTTTTTATGACTAATCCATTGCCAGCGGTATTTAAATTCAGTGACATCCCTAAACGGCAAATCAAAAAAGAAACGGTTGTGATACGGATGAATATTCCGCATTACAAAACGGGTGAACCATAAATATTTTTTGGAGTACGCATCTTTCCGTATGATTTCATACCGGTGCTGAATGGTGTTGAACTGTTCATTCTCCAGCAGCATTTGATTGGCTGTTGAAATAGATTGTGGGTTGTCCAATAAAATCATCTTCCATATTTTTTCAAAAGAATGTTGCGCAGGTTTTGTTGCATCCAGCCATTTGCAAACTTCAATTAATTGTTCAGGGTTATTCAAAAAGAGTTCATGCTGCCAGGCAATGTCATCAAAAATATCTTTGGCCATTTGCATGATTTCAACAGTAAGCACACAGGGGTCTTTTGCAATTTTGATGATGTTCCGCATGCCATACATCACCTGCCCGCCGGTGAGTCTTGCCAAACCCATCCATAAAAATTTATCAGATCTTTGTTCATATACTTGCCGGTAGTAATAATACAGCTGGTTTAAAATTTCAGCATTGGCTTTGTAGCCAAGTTGAGGTTGCCAGTCTTCTTCTTTTATTCCGAACCGTTCATAAGCTTTCTGTTGATACAGTTTTACCAGGTTGTTCATTTGTTTTGCTTTCTTATTTTTTCTCTTCCCTGTAAAATTCTCTGAAGATCAACCTAAGGTTTTGATCGTAGGTGATATAATTATACAACCAGTTGGTAAATACAAAGAACCGGTTCTTCACACCAAGAATGAGCATTAAATGCAAGCCCATCCACACTAACCATGCAAAGAAACCTCCGAAATGCAATTTAGGCCTGGGTACATCTACCACTGCCAGGTTACGGCCAACAGTTGCCATTGCGCCTTTGTCTTTATAGCTGAATGCTTGTAAAGCTGTTGAATGTTTATTAATAGCTTTTAAGTTCTTTGCCAGTAAATCTGCCTGCTGTATGGCAACAGGCGCTACTTGCGGATGGCCTTTGTAATTTGCTTCTTCCATATAAGCAATATCACCAATGGCAAATACATCATTCATTCCCTCCACCCTGTTATAACTATCCACTTTAATACGATTGCCCCCTGCAATCAACGATGCATCAATACCTGCAGGAATATTTCCTTTAATACCGGCCGCCCAAATTACCAATGAAGATGGAATGGTTTTACCATCTTTCAGAAAAACCGTTTTTCCATCATAATCACTCATTAATGTTTCAGTTAAAACAGTAACACCAAGGCGTTTTAAATATGCAGCGCTTTGCTTACTGCTGCTTTCACTCATAGCGCCGAGAGTTTTAGAAGTTCCTTCCAGCAAGTAGATATTCATTTTTGAAAAATCCAGTTCAGGATAGTCTTTGGGCAAAACATATTTTTTCATTTCAGCAATGGCGCCACTGAGTTCCACACCTGTGGGACCGCCACCCACTACCACAATATTCATTAGCCTTTGCAAGGCTTCTTCATTTTCAACATGCAATGCATCTTCAAAATTGTGAAGCAGTTTATGACGAAGTTGCAACGCTTCCACTGTTGATTTCATGGGGAAGGCATGTGTTTCCAGGTTTTGATTGCCGAAGAAATTGGTAGTAGCGCCGGTTGCAATCACCAGCACATCATAATCATAAGTACCTTCACTGGTGTGCACTGTTTTTGATATTGTATCAATCCGATCCACTTCTGCCATTCGAAAGCGGATATTCTTACTCTTTTGAAATACTTTTCGTAAAGGAAAAGAAATATTGCTGGCATCCAAGCCCGCAGTAGCCACCTGGTAAAACAATGGCTGAAACTGATGATAGTTGAATTTATCAATGAGTGTCATTTCAAAGCCGGGTTGATTGCTGAGCTTTCGGGCTAACCGTAAACCACCAAAACCGCCGCCGAGTATAATGAGTTTCATGTGTTCATTTTTGTTTTAAGTTTTTGCCATATAGTATAATCATTAAAAATTATAATCTTGGTTGGTTAAAGCGGGATACGAATTTTTAATGATTGTGTCATATAATGTTGTTTGACAGATCAAATTTACACAATTTTCAGTATTTATTGAAAATTTAGGATAAATATTATTTTCCCACCTAAAAATCCATACGTATCTTTATTTTATAAAAACACGTGTATGACAACAAAGCTCACCTTAACGCTTCAGAATAAAGTAATTGTTTCAGCAAAGAAATATGCCTCTAAAAAAGGTAAGAGTCTTTCAAAAATTATTGAAACCTACTTACAAACCATCTCAGATAATTCATCAGGGGAAAAGAAGCTTTCTCCTAAAGTTGCAAAGTTAAAAGGTGTAATTTCTCTGCCTGCCGATTTTGATTATAAAAAAGAAATCAGCAAGGCTATAACTCAAAAACACAACAAAAAGTGAATTTATTTATTGATACAAATGTTGTGATTGATTATCTCGCAGACCGTCAGCCCTTTTCTGAAGCAGCGGCAGAATTATTTCAAAATGCAGAGCAGGGAATTGTAACACTCTTTATTTCCGCCGTTTCGTACAACAACATTTACTATATATTACGGCAATCACTAACAAATGCCGCAACAATAAAAGTTCTTGATGAACTAAGTGATTTTACAGAGATAGTTGATGTGAATTCGCCGGTTATTAAAAAATCACTTAAATCAGATTTCAGGGATTTTGAGGATGCTGTTCAATACAACTGTGCTTTAACTGTTCCCAAAATAAAAGCCATTATTACGAGAAATGAAAAAGACTTCAAAAAGAGTACGGTTTCTGTTTTCTCACCTGCGGAACTTTTGGCAATTATTAATGGTGAAAAATAAGAAAAGCATCAAAACCGCTCAATACACCATCCGCACCTTAATCGTCTCTTTCACCTCCTTCAAAAGTGACAATGCTTTTTTAGAAAGCGCTTTGTCCACATCCAGCACCACATAACCAATCTGGTCATTGGTTTTTAAATACTGACCAAGAATGTTGATTTTATGCTTGCTCAGTTCGGTATTAATTTCACTGAGTACGCCCGGCACATTGCGGTGGATGTGCAATATGCGGTGTGTACCTTCCTGCTGCGGCAAAGCCAGTTCAGGAATGGTGTGTGAGCCAATGGTAATTCCCCGTTCTAAATACTGCACCAGCTTATTACTCACATCTTCACCAATGTTTTCCTGTGCCTCTTCCGTACTGCCACCAATATGCGGTGTTAGAATAACATTCGGCAAATCCTGCAACGGTGTTTGAAAACGATCCCCGTTCTTTTCAGGCTCCCATGGAAATACATCCACGGCAGCGCCGCTGAGTTGTCCTTCCGTTAATGCTTTGCGTAATACATCCAGATCCACCACTTCTCCCCTTGCATAGTTTAAAAGAATGGAACCCTTCTTAAAAAATTTGATAGTGGTTTTATTGATGAGGTTTTTTGTTTGTGCAGTTTCAGGTACATGCAGTGTTATAATATCACTCTGCTGTAATAAATCTTTTAAATGTTTTACCTGTTGTGCATTGCCCAATGGCAGCTTGGTTACCACATCATAATAAATTACTTTCATTCCAAGCGATTCAGCCATTACACTCACCTGGCTGCCAATATTTCCGTAACCCACAATACCCAATGTTTTACCACGCAATTCATAACTGCCTTTGGCCTCTTTCATCCAAATACCTTCATGAGCAGCTTTATTTTTATCAACAATACGTCTTATCAAAACAATACTCAACCCAATTACCAGTTCCGCCACGCTTCTGGTATTACTGTAGGGTGCGTTAAACACCACGATACCTTTTGCAGTTGCAGCTTTCAGGTTTACCTGGTTCACACCAATACAAAAACAACCAATAGCCTGCAGTTTGCTTGCTGCATCCAATATTTTTTGTGTGATTTGTGTTTTGGAACGGATACCCAGCAAATGCACATCTTTTACTTCTTTCATCAACTCTTCTTCACTCAAAGCGCCATTTAACTTTCTTACACTTACATAGCCGCTTTCTTTTATGTGGGCCACAGCTTTTTCGCTGATGTTCTCCAGCAAAAGAATATTGATCTTTTCTTTGGGATAACTGGTTGATTTTTTTTCTGCCATGTTCTGATAGTTTGCTATTTTGCGAATGCAAAGATAGTTGACACCATTATCAATTGAAAAACCAATATAATGAGAAAACTCATTTGGATACTTACAACTGTACTTTTTTCATATGCCTGCGGCTCATCATCCGCTCCTCAACATATACAGGAAGATTCATTAAGTTATTACCCGCCCACACCCCAACAATTAAGCAAGCAGCAATTCCGTGAGCTCTTTCGTAAAGTAAAAGGATTTTACGATTCTACTTTAGCATCTTCAGGTTTTAATGGCGGTTTTCTTGTGGCAAAAGGCGGTACTATTATTTACGAAACATATAACGGCACTGCACACATCAACGGAAAAGATACCATTGGCCAGCAAACTTCCTTTCACATTGCATCAACCAGCAAAACATTTACATCGGCAGCAGTGCTATATTTAATTGATCAAAAAAAGCTGGGTTTAAACGACAGTATTCAAAAATTCTTTCCTGCCTTTCCTTATCATAACATTACGGTAAAAACATTGCTGAGCCAGCGCAGCGGGCTTCCCAATTACATGAATGCCATGGAAGAAGCCAAATGGGATAAAAAGAAAATAGCCGCCAACCAGGATGTTATTCATTTCTTTACCACCACACCTCCCCAACTTTTATTTACAAGCAACAGCCGTTTTCATTACAGTAATACGAATTTTGTTTTGCTGGCACTCATTATTGAAAAAGTAAGCGGCAAATCCTATGCTGATTTTTTGAAAGAAATTATTTTCACCCCGTTGCAAATGAAGGATACCTATGTGTACTCACATAAAGACAGTGCAAGGGCCACCCCTTCTTTTCGCTGGAATGGCGCACGTGAAGCTTATACCTGGATGGATGAAACAGCGGGCGATAAAAATATTTACAGCACCCCCCGTGATTTATTGAAATGGGACCAGGCCCTTTATACCGATGAGCTTTTATCCAAAGCCATTAAAGACTCTGCTTTTACGCCTTACAGTTTTGAAAAGCCGGGCATCCATAATTATGGTTTGGGATGGCGCATGTACACACTGCCGCAAAACAAAAACATTCTTTATCATAACGGATGGTGGCATGGAAACAATTGTTGTTTTTACAGGGTGATAACCGATTCATTAACCATTATCATACTGGGCAATAAAATGAATCCCAATATTTACCGTGTAAAGCCATTGATTGAAGCATTAACTCCCCTGCGGTTTACATATGATCCCAGCCAGGAATAAGAATAACAACTCATGTTAATCTGAATATTCGTGTTTTTTGTTGGGTAATAAGTTATCCCTGCTCCATTCAATCTTTTTTACAAATGCTTTTTTGCGTACGGCACAATCGGCAATGAGGCAATGACCGCAACTGACTTCCAGGCAGGGATCCGTATGAATAAAAAATTCAATAGACCCTTTTTTAAAATTGGAATTAAGCGCTTCATCCATTCTTTTTATTTCATCATGTACCTGCTCCAGTAAAAAATAATAAGGCAGTGTAACATGGCAATCCACGTGGTAATTGTTACCATACCGCTGAGCACGCAGATTATGCACATCAATCCAGTTATTCTTCCTGTTTTCTTTCAAAATTGTAATGATGTCATCAATTACATTTACATCCACTTCATCCATCAGTCCACGTATGGCTCTCCGCACAAGTTTACTGCCTGTATAAATCAGTAAACTGCCGGCTACAACAGATGCCAGGGGGTCAATCCATTTTACTCCTGTAAATAATATAAGCAGCAATGCCACTATCACACCCAGGCTGGTATAACCATCACTGAGAATATGATGACCGTTTCCCTGCAGGGTTATACTGTTGCGCTGCTTCCCCTTCATCAATAAAAAGTATCCCAGCAAAAAATTAGCAGCTCCCGCAGCAACGGATAACCAAATACCTGCCTGTAATTGTTCTACCTGTTTGGGATGAATGAAAAACAGAATGGCCTGTATTAAGATGCTGATACCAGCTATAAAAATCATACCTCCTTCAAACCCAACGGAGAAAAATTCAATTTTACCATGGCCGTAAGGATGATCTTCATCTCTTGGTTTACCCGCCAGGTAAATACTGTACCATGCAAAAGCAGCACCCGCCACATTAATAACGGACTCCAGTGCATCAGAAAAAATTACAAGAGAATGTGTGTACAGCCAGGCAATAAATTTGGCGGCACAAATAAGCACACTTATAAAAAAAGAAAGCCGGATATACAAAAGTTCGTTTCGGTTCACTTGTTACAGTTTTTGCGAAAAATCTGATTCAGCAAATTAATCAATTACCGTTCATATAATCGTTTTCCGGTTCAGATAAAAAGTTTCCTGAGGCTTTAATCTGCTGACCTTTTTATGACATTTATTCCTTTATTTTGTTGTTCCAAACTAATTCAGATTATGAGTAAACTAAAAAGTCTGCTTGCAGTACTGGTTTTGCTGTTCATTACAGTTGCCACATATGCACAGGAACAAACCATCTCCGGTGTTATTAAAGATGCATCGGACAACACTCCTCTTCCGGGTGTTTCAGTAAAAATCAAAGGTTCTAAAACAGGTACCACCACTAATTCTTCCGGTGCATTTAGCATTAAAGCCAATAAAGGCCAGGTGCTTGTGTTTTCATTTATTGGTTTTAAAAATGTGGAAGTAACGGTGGGTGATAACAGCACTGTAAATCTCTCACTTGTGGAAACGGCTGACAAACAGCAACTGGGCGAAGTAGTGGTTACCGCCATGGATATCAAACGTAATCCCAGGGAATTGGGTTACTCTGTACAGAGTGTTGGTGGTAAAGAAGTTCAGGAAACACAAAGAGAAAATTTTGTGAATGCATTGCAGGGTCGTGTGGCAGGTCTTACCATTACACCTACTAATGGTGTTGCAGGGGCATCTTCAAGCATTGTTCTCCGTGGGTTTAACTCACTTTCTTTGAGCAATGAACCCTTATTTGTGGTGGATGGTGTGGTGATGGATAATCAAACCATGAACGAAACAAGTAACCAGGGTTCCTTGCTGGGCTTAGCCAGTGACCGCCCCAACCGTACCAACAATTATCAAAACCGTATTGCCGATATCAACCCCAACGATATTGAAAGCATTACTGTTTTAAAAGGTCCGGAAGCCACTGCCCTTTACGGAAGCCAGGCCAGTTCCGGCGCTATTATCATTACCACTAAAAAAGGCGGTAACAGCCAGGGAAAACTGAGAGTGAATTATGATAATGCTTTCCGTGTTTCTGAAATCACACGTTTCCCTGAATTTACAGATAAGTTTTTAGCGGGTAATAACGGAACTGCCAATAGCGTGTTTACATATTTTGGACCACAAAACCCAAACCCTAATTCATCTCTGGTTCGCCGCAATATTGATGCGTTTTTTCAAACCGCATTCTCTCAAACACATAATCTAAGCCTGGACTACGGAAAGAAAAATTGGAGTTTACGTTTATCCGGCAGTATTCTGGATCAAACCGGAACTGTCCCCAACAATACCTTTAAACGATATAATTTACGGGCAACGGGAACCGTAAAATTTGGTTCTAAACTTGAATTGATACCATCAATAGCCGTTACACAATCTTCCAGCAGGCGGCCAATAAGGGGGAATGGTTCATCAACTGCACCAAGCGGATATTTATTAAACTTAATGGTATGGCCGGGTGAATTAGATGTAAGTAAATATCAGGATCCTAATGGAGATAAGCTTCTCGTTTTTGCAACAGATCCTCTTAGCGAAATTGACAACCCCATTTGGAATGCCAAAAACAATGAGTCAAGAGATAACACTTTACGATACACAACAACTCTTGGTATTAATCTTACCCCAACTAAGTGGTGGTCAATAAACGGCCGTTTTGGATACGACACATATGTAACAGACGGCTCCATTTTTACACACCCCAAATCGTTCTTTACATCTGCCGCATTAAGAGGCTCTCAGGATAACTACTACAGAAATTATTATGGTTACAATCATACCATTACCACCACCTTTAAAAAGTCATTGGGTAAATTCAATGGTCGTTTGATGGTGGGTACCATGTGGCAGGATTATGAAACACAGCAGTATGCAGTATCAGGTAACGCTATTGTTGATATAAACAGGAGAGACAGTAGCAACACTGATCCTCAAACACGCCGCCGTTTAAACCGTGCTATTTTATTTGGTGATTATAACAAAAGCATCAATCGTAACCTGGCGAATTTTGGTGAGCTTTCTCTCAGTTACAATAATATGGTTTACCTCACCTATTCGCAGAGGTTTGAGTCAACATCCATCCTTCCAAAAAAGAGCAGGGATTATAATTACCCCGGGGCAAGCTTAAGTATGATTATGACGGACATTCTCCCCTTCCTGAAAAATGATAAATTTTTGAAATACTGGAAGCTGAGAACATCTACAGCCTCCACCGCCCGCCTCCCTGCACCTTATTCTAACCAGGCGGTGTACAACGCCGTATTTAACAGCGGTAACGGTTATGCACTTGGTTTTGATAATAACAACCCCGATTTGCTGCCGGAGCGTCAGCAGACTTATGAAATAGGATCAGAATTCAGGTTGTTTAAAGACAAGCTGAACATTGATGCCGCATATTATAATACATTGGTAAAAGATCAGATCACTGAAAAATTCAGAACCAGTTATGGCACCGGTTTTATCCTTGCTACATTTAACACGGCCAAAACAAGGAACGAAGGTGTGGAAATCACTTTGAATGCTAAACCAGTTCAGGCTAAAAATTTCTCCTGGAATTTAACGGTGAACTTTAACCGTATGTGGAACAAAGTACTTTCTTTACCTGATCATATACGCAATGCAGATTTTTATATTTCGGATACATGGTTATTTGGTAATATGCGTGCAGGCGTTAAGCAGGGCTATCCAACAACCACTCTTACAGGTTTTGGTTACGCAAGAAACAAGTACGGCGACATCCTCATCAACCCATCCACAGGTTTACCATTAGTTGATCAGAACTTTACCATAAGGGGCGATCGTAACCCAACATTTACATCAGGAATCCTGAACAGTTTCAGATATAAAAATTTCAGTGTTTCATTCTTATGGAATCTGAAAGTGGGAGGTGATATTTTTAATGGTACCGATATGTTCCTTACCACAAGGGGCCGCAGTATCAGAACGGCCGACCGTCTTACGCCACGTGCAGTTAATGGTGTGCTGGCTGATGGTTTGGAAAACAGCGCTGCCCCAACAAGAAACAACATCTCTGTAATTCCTTTCTACCAGCAGGATTATTATGTAAACAATATGCCTGAAGAAGAATTTATTGAAAGAGATGTAAACTGGCTTCGCCTGAGTGATATTACCCTTACTTATAACTTCACACAAAAAGTATTGGGTAAACAAAAAGTATTCAGAACACTCAGCATGTTCTTAACCGGACAAGACCTGTTTCTTATTACCAATTATACAGGAGCCGATCCTGCTGTAAATGGTAATACCGCCGGCACGAGAGGTGTGGGCGCTTTTGGGTTTGATTATGGTAACCCCGCCATTCCCATTGGCTTCAACTTTGGCATCAGGGCCTCATTTTAATCAATACAAAAACTACCAAATATGAAATTGATTTTAAAATATTCCGCAATCATTATAACTGCATCTGCAATCAGCATAAGTGGTTGTAAAAAGAAGATACAGGATGCCTATCTTAACCCCAATGCACCTTCAACTATTACGGTGGAAGAAGCATTGGCGCCCATTATTTCAACTATGGTTGCAAACAGCGCCGGCAGTGGGGCCATTAATGATTCCCGCTTTGCAGGTTCTTATGTGCAATACTGGGGCAACTCAGTTGTAAGCACTGCCGCCAACTCACAATCACAATACGACCGGATGGGCGGCACTTCCGGCGTTAGCGATAACGCAGGCTCACAATGGCGTGCACACTATTATGATATTGGTCAAAACTGTATCAACATGATACGCCAGGCTGAGGAACAGCAGAAATGGGATTATGCCGGTGTGGGCCAGGCCATCTTTGCATGGAGCTGGTTGCAGTTAACCGATTATCATGGTGAAGTGATTTTGAAAGACGCATTCAATGCACAACTTTTTACTTTTAAGTTTGACAAAGAAGAAGATGTATATACTTATGTAAGAAGCCTCTGCCGCCAGGCTATTGCCAATCTCAACAAAACAGGTGGTGGTGTGAGCCAGACCAATCTTGCCAAAGGCGATGCATGGCTGTATAATGGCGATGTGAACAAATGGAAAAAATTTGTGTATGCAGTAATGGCAAGAAGTTTTATGCATTTATCCAATAAAGCCAGCTTTAAAACAACACTTGCTGATTCCGTTTTATTTTACAGCAATCTCTCATTCAGTTCCAATGCTGACAACCCGTATGTACGTTTTGCAGCAACCGGTATCAGCGCCAATTCTAATTTCTTTGGTCCTTTCCGTAATAATATCAGCGGCTTGCGCCAGGGTGCTTATATAGCTGATATGATGCAGGGACGTTTACCCGTATTTAATGGTGTGGTTGACCCAAGAAGCTGGTATATTTTAAAACCGGGCATCAGTAATATTTTTCGTGGTGTGCCTGTCTTTGGAGGTATTGCAGGTATTTCAGTTGTAAATGACCGGCCTTTAAACTTCTGGGGTGGCCCATCGGCTTCAACCGTAGCGCCTGTGCTCGATACCGGCTGTACATTTATTTTCAGAAATGCAGCGCCCATGCCAGTAATGACAGCGGCTGAAATTCAGTTTATGCGTGCAGAAGCAGCTTACAGAAAAGGAGATCCTGCCACCGCACTTGCTGCATACACACAGGGTATCCGTTTGCATTTTGATATGCTCATAAATGATTATCCCGCAAATATTAAAACCAGTCGTGAAATCACACCCGCTATTAGAGATGCGTTCCTGGCCAATACCAGTGTGGTACCAGCCACTCCCGCCGGCCTCACACTTTCGCACATTATGATGCAGAAATATATTGCCCTTTTTGGCTATGGTTCACTGGAAACCTGGGTGGATATGCGGCGCTATCATTATATTGATGCGGATGAAAATGGCAACCAGGTTTACCGTGGTTTTGCACCACCCGCCGGCACCAACCTGTTTCCGGATAACAATGGCAAACTGGTTTACCGTGTACGTTACAGGTATAATTCAGAATTTGTATGGAACCTGGACGTACTTAAAAGTATGGGTGCCGATGCAATTGACTGGCATACCAAAGAAACATGGTTTTCCAAACCTTAAGATTGTTATTGAAATTAATATGTAATAAACTATTTAAGATGAAAAAAATATTATCGATACTCATTGCCGGCAGTTTTGTATGGAGTGGCTGCGATAAAGAACCAAAATATAACGCAGAGTTTGCTGAAGGGGATCTCAGCACAACAGCTTTTGTAAAGTTTGTGAATGCTTATTCTTATGCAACTCCTGTTTTTGCCGGGCAAACAACGGCTTCCTTTCAGTTAACTTACAACGGCGCACAATTTTCTGCAACACCCATTGGTTTGGGTGCTGCTTTTCCTGCCTCGCCCAACTATGCGGCTATCAGCAGGGAGTTTACCCAAAAAGATATGACTGTTCGCCTGGCACTTGGTACGCCCCCTGCTGCGGTAAGGGATTCTGTACTCTTTACATTTAAACCGAATTTCAGTTTGGGGAGGTATTACACATTCTTCCTTTGTGATTCTGTAACCAATGAAAGCAGGAGAATACTTATAACAGAAGATGATGTGCGTGAACCCGGGGGAACGGCTTTGTACCGCATACGCTTTGCCAATTTAATTCCGAACATGCCCACAGCCACGCCCACCCTGGAATTGTTTTCTTTCCGTGCAAGGGCAGCTATTTTCACCGGAATTCCGGCACGTGGTGTAACACCTTTTATTGAAGTACCTGTACAGGGTGTAAATGTTGCTGATACCTTCCAGATTCGTTATACAGGAAGCACAACAGCTCTTGCTACTTTAAACACCGTAGCTACCAACGGTCAGCAATCACTCACAGTTTTTGCCCGTGGATTTGTGGGAGCAACAGGTACAAGGGCCCCAACTATTTCAACTTACAGGAACCGTTAAATAAAATTGAAATCATCATTTTTAAGGAACCCTCTTCTAACTTATGAAGAGGGTTCTTGTTATTTTTATCAAACCTTTCGTTCATGAAGACCAAGTTTGCAATTGCACTGTTCCTTTTTTCAGCACAGTTCCTGTATGCCCAGCACAGTGATACCGTACTGGCCGGATACATCAGCAACCTGCGTAACCTTTATACCCTCAACCCCAATGAAAAAGCATTTACCCATACGGATAAACAATTTTACCAGGCCGGCGAGGCAATTTGGTTCAGAACCTGTTTGCAGTTATATGGTAAGCCTTCCAGCCTCAGCAATGTATTTTATACAGATGTAACTGCCGCTGATGGCAAATTGCTTTTAAAAAACATGTGGCATGCAACTGACAGCATCTCCGGCGGAAGTATTTATTTGCCTGATACCCTGAGTACCGGTATCTACCGCCTCCGCACTTATACATTGTGGATGCTCAATGAACCTTCTTCCATTCATGAAATTTATTTTTTTGTACAGGGCAGAAAAGAACAGGCCAAAACCTACACAACTGCCGCATCAGAAATTGTACTGAAGGTTTTTCCTGAAGGCGGGCAATTGATTGAAGGTGCAACCAACCGTCTAGCTTTCAGTTGCTATTATAAAAATGGGCTGCCTGTTTCCAAACTGGTTTCGTTTGAATTAACAGATGCAGGTAACAATGCCATCTCCGCTCCGTATTATTTTAAAAATGGCATTGGTTATTTTCAACTGGAGCCATCGGCCGGTAAAAAATATACGCTTCGAGTAAAAGATGAGAATACCGTTACTGCTGCAATACTTCCTGATGCTGTTAGAAATGCCGTGAGTTTGAAAGTGAGCACCATCTCATCATCAAAAATACTGGCAGAGCTTGTTGCGGATGATGCGTTTTACAATTCCAATAAAATACTCACGCTGATGGCCCAGCAAAACGGGCAGGTAGTTTTTTTAAACAAACTCATTCCTGAAGATCAGAAAGCGGCGCTGATACAAAAGAAAAATCTTGTTACCGGTTTTATGCAGGTAATGATTTTGAATGATGCCCTGCAATTGCTGAGCGACAGATGGGTATGGGTTGATAAGACGAACACTGACCAGGTGTTATCATTGGAACAGATCCGCTTTTCCCCGTCGCCTAAATCACGCAACTCCTTTGAATTAAACTTTAAAGGAGCAGATACTCCCCGGCTGAGCATTAGTGTGATACCTGCCGATCTCCCATTTCCTTCATTTGTAATACCCAATACCTTTTCAGCATCTTCTGTCAGTACTTCTGATCATAATATTCCTGCCCCGATCTTTTACCCCGCAGCTGAAGTTCCAGACAGTGCAAAGTTCAATTATATGGATGCCATGCTGCTTACAATACAACCGCAACGGTTTAGCTGGAAACAAGTGGCAGACAATAAACAGCCACCTTTAAATTATTTTTTTGAAACAGGAATTTCTGTGAGGGGTTATGTTAAAAAAGATAAGGAGCGGATGGAGTTTGATTCAAGCCGTGTTGAAATTATTACTAAAGGTGAAGATTCCACTACCATTATGAGTTTTGCAAAACCCGACAGCCGTGGCGCTTTTGCTGTAAATGATCTTGGTTTTATGAAAAGGGCTACCCTGTTTATGCAGGCCACCACCAAGGAAAAGAAAAAAAGACAGGTGGAGTTTGAATTGCTGCCTTCTTATATTGATACATTAAAAAAAGTTTCCACCCCGTTTGCTGTAAACCCAAAACTTATTGAGGATAAAAACACTTCCGCTGTGCAGCAGGTTTTTCTTAAAAATTACAGTGTGCCCGGTATTGGCAAGGAACTGGGAGAAATTGTTGTTACAGGAAAAGCCAAACCCAGCAAAGAAGATTCCCTGAGCCGGATTTATGCAACGGATCTTTTTACCAACAGTGACTTTACTAAAATACCTGATGACAAATATGGATATACCAGTGTGTGGCAAATGCTACAGGAGTTAATACCGGGTCTTATTATTACAACATTTGGATCAGCCGATAACATGGCGGCAGGTTCATCATCATCTGAAGTGCCAAATATCAACCAACCCATTGGTAACATGAGTAATGGTGCACCGGTTGTTTCATTTAACAGGTATACACTTTCAAATGACAGGGTTTCATCAGCAAGCGGAGGCTCTGCTGCAGGATCACCAGTACCTGTGGCTTTTTTTCTGAACGAAATTCCAATTGATGCAGTTGAAGTATCATCAATAAACCCGTTTGATGTTGTTTTAGTTAAAGCAAACCGAAATCCCAATACCATTATAGGTTCTTTTGCCAACGCTGCCGGGGCAGAAGGAAGTATTATGATTTATACAAAAAAGTTTGCCATTTCAAAATTCAAATTTGAGCCCAACACCTTAACCGGTTATTCGCTCAGCAGCAAATTCTTTTCGCCTGATTATTCTAAAAAACAGCAGCAGGAAATGGAAGACCGCCGCACCACCCTCCTCTGGCAGCCTGTTGTAAAATTTGATCAAAATGGCAAAGCAACGATTCAATTTTACAATAACAGCTACACCCAAAAATTCAAAGTCATCATCCAGGGTTTTGATAATAATGGAACACCGTATTACTCAGAAAAAATAATTGAATAATATTTTAGGTATATACGCTTAGGTATTCCAAAAAAAATCACACGTGATGTTTTTAAGATGCCGTTATTTATAATTTTAAAGCTCATTGTTGATGTATTTACTATTAGATGATGGAAATCACAAATCGCTGTTTTATCGAGCCAATTTTTTGCCGAAAAAAAAATGGGCGACTTAAACGTATATACCTATAATATTTAAGCCGGGTTTCCAAAAAATAAATACGCCAGTAAAATAGAAGTAATGATGCCCACTAAATCTGCCAGCAACATGGCGCTTACTGCATAGCGTGTGTTTTTAACCGCAATGGAACCGAAGTAAACAGCAATCACATAAAATGTAGTATCGCTGCTGCCCTGCAGCACACAGGCAAGTTTGCCGGCAAATGAATCCGGCCCAAAGGTGCGCATGGTATCAATCATCATTCCCCTTGCACCGCTGCCGCTGAGTGGTTTAATAAGTGCAGTGGGCAATCCATCAACAAAACGTGTATCGGTACCAAACATGGTGAACAATGATTTCATTCCATTAATGAGCACATCAAATGTTCCGCTGGTGCGCAGCATACTAATGGCCACCAACATACCCACAATGTAAGGGATGATGCGTACACCTGTTTCAAATCCCCCTTTGGCGCCTTCCACAAACGCATCAAACACATCAATCTTTTTATACAAAGCGCCAATAACAATCAGCAGAAAAATAACAAGGATCAATCCATTGCTGAGTTTGCCTGAAAACAATTGTGCATCCGGCGCACTCAAACTTCTTACAAAAATAACCAGCAGGGTAATGATGGCTGAAATGCCCAGCACCCATGCAATGATGACGGGCTGAAATACATTGATCTTTTGTTTGAATGAAACAATAAGCATGGCGGCCATAGTAGCCGCAAACGTGGCAATCATACAGGGAATAAAAATATCCGTTGGATTAGCAGCGCCCAGTGATGAACGAAAACCAATAATGGTTACCGGTATTAATGTGAGGCCGGATGCATGCAAGGCCATAAACATAATCTGTGCATTAGAGGCAACTGCTTTATTGGAGTTTAGCTCCTGCAAACTTTCCATTGCTTTTAAACCAAAGGGAGTGGCTGCATTGTCCAGGTTTAATAAATTGGCGCTGAAGTTCATCATCATATGCCCAAATGAAGGATGGCCTTTGGGCACATCAGGAAATATTTTTGAAAAGAACGGCCAGATGATTTTTGAGAGCACCCGCACGCCTCCTGCCTTTTCTGCTATGCTTAAGAAACCCATAAACAGGGCGAGCACACCAATTAATGGTAAAATAATTTCCATTACAGCATTCTTTGCTGTTTCAATAATGCCATCTACTTTTCTTACCAATTTAGACTGAACAGATTTATAAGTAAACAGTTGAAGCGCAGGGTTAAATGCCGTGATGGTTTTAACGGAATCAGCAGTTAGATTATCCGTAAGCAGAACCGTTGCTTTATTAACTGAATCCACTTTGTAGTAACCGTACTCTTTCAGAAAGTCAGCATATTTAAGAGAAAGCTGCTGATTGACCGGGGAGCCAATGGCATAATAAAACACACTGTCGTATTTGTCGCCTGATTTGCCCACCACCATTCTTGTAAAAATCTTCTCATCACCCGTAAACATTTTAAACGCTGCTACGGTAAAAGCGATGATGATAAAGGCACTCCAGATTTTACTTAACGCCATGGTTAATGGATAATTTACTAATGGATAAATGATAATTACTTACTCAAGATTGATGATTTTTATTAAACTGCCAAACACATTTTATGCCCGCACTGCAGACCTATAAGGTTTGCCGGGCGGGCTTGCAGCGCTGCAAACCTTATAGGTCTTACTTCTTATTAGCTGAACACTTATCTTTGCGCCCGATTTTGGAACAGGTGCCGGGTTGATGAACAGAATTACCCGGCCCTGAAGTGTGCGACCCCGCATTGGGCGGGACAGGCGCAAATTCGTATCATAGCAGCACCACTGCCGGTTACACCCTCTGAAATCGAATATTTAAAATTTAAAATAAGTTATGGGTTTAAAAGCAGGCATCGTAGGGTTACCGAATGTAGGAAAGTCAACATTATTTAATGCCGTGAGCAACAACGCCAAAGCACAGGCCAGCAATTATCGTTTCTGTACCATTGAACCCAATGTGGGGCTGGTGGATGTGCCGGATCAACGCCTGAACAAACTGGCGGAGCTGGTAATTCCTGAACGCATCGTTCCCACACAAATTGAAATTGTGGATATTGCCGGGCTGGTAAAAGGCGCCAGCAAGGGTGAAGGACTGGGCAATAAATTTTTAGCCAATATCCGTGAAGTGGATGCCATTATTCATGTGATCCGTTGTTTTGAAGATGAAAATGTGCTGCGGGATGAAGGCGCCATTAACCCCGTGAGCGATAAAGAAATTATTGATACCGAACTCCAGTTGAAAGACCTTGAAACCGTGGAGAAAAAAATACAGCGTGTGGAAAAAGGCGCCAAAGCAGGTGATGCAAAAGCAAAAGCCGAACTGGAAGTATTGAAAAAATGTTTGAGCCATTTGGAACAGGGCAAAAGCATCCGTTCACTTGATTTAAACAGTGCAGAGTTACCTGCTATTGCAGATTGCTTTTTACTCACCGCCAAACCTGTACTGTATGTGGCCAATGTGGATGAAGCCAGCATGCACACCGGTAACAACTATTCAGAAGCACTGGCAATTGCTGTGAAAGATGAAGATGCAGAAGTGATTGTGATGAACAATACCATTGAAGCACAGATCAGCGAAATGGAAGACCCCGATGATAAGCAGTTGTTTATGGATGAATATAAAATGAAAGAACCAGCGCTGGACCGTTTGATCCACAGCACTTATCATTTGCTGAACCTGCAAACTTATTTTACAGCAGGTGTGCAGGAAGTGCGTGCCTGGACCTTTCACCGGGGCTGGAAAGCACCGCAATGCGCCAGTGTTATTCATACTGATTTTGAAAAAGGTTTTATTAAAGCCGAAGTGATTGGCTATGATGATTATGTTACTTACAAAACCGAAGCTGCCTGCCGTGAAGCCGGTAAACTACGAATTGAAGGCAAAGAATATTTGGTGAAAGATGGCGATGTAATGCATTTCAGGTTTAATGTGTAGGAAAAGATGAAAGAGGTATTGAAGCCGCCGGTGTTATTGTTAGCAGATGTGTGAGGGCTGCAGGCTAATGTGATGAAACCGCCTGCACGTGCAGAACAGTTCGCAAAAAAATTGTACCATCTTCTATGCCCCGCATTCATAAAACCTATTTACTCTTCACTGTATTGCTGTTTGTAACAGAAGTATTGATTGCACTCTTTGTTCATGATAATTTCATAAGACCTTATGTTGGCGATGTGCTGGTGGTGATACTGCTGTATTGCCTGCTCAAAACATTTTTTACAATTTCTCCGGTAAAAGCAGCCATTGCTGTACTCATTTTTTCATTTGTGGTTGAAGGATTACAATACCTGCATGTTGCTGAGTGGTTAGGTTTAACGAATAATCAACTGGCGATGGTGCTTATGGGCAATTCTTTTTCCTGGCTGGATTTGCTGGCTTATGTGGCGGGGATTTTATTTGTTTTGTTGGCAGAAAAGTGGAATTAAAAATGCAAATGGAATAGTAAAAACAATAAGATGGTTTTGGTTTTGAATGGCTTATAAAATTTGAAGATGTGGGGAGTGGGGCATAATTTAGTGCTGGCGTCACCCTATTGGACACGCTACGCAATTGGAGGCTTTCCCATATTTTGAACCAAGACAGCCAAAACTTCGCAAAATTAAAAGAGCAGCAAAGCCAACGCACAAAAACGACCACACATTTTGCAGCACATTTGATTTTACCCTGCCGCACCCAAGCCCCCCCACCACCCCAAAATCAAAAATTATATAAAAATATAGTTACCGCCCTTGTTGGTCTTCCTCGTAAAGTCCTTCTAAAAAAAACTGCCCTTGTTGTGTGTTTTCACCAACAAGGGATTCGATTAAAAAGAACATTTCATACCTTGTTCTTCAAATCAATGCTTACAACCGAACATCATCCGCAATTCTTTACTGCCACCATTTTAGAATGGAAACCTCTGCTTGCAGAAGATAAGTATCAAAATATCATTCTTGACAGCCTGCGTTTCCTCGTAAGTGAACAGCGGGTTAAGGTTAACAGCTTTGTTATTATGAGCAATCATATCCATATAATCTGGCACGCCATCAATGGGTTTACTCCGCAACAGGTGCAACATAGTTTCTTAAAATTTACGGCACAGCAAATAAAATTTGATTTACAAAAAGGCAACCCCCAATTACTACAACAATTTCGGGTTAACGCCGCTGACAGAGAGTTTCAGTTTTGGGAACGCAACCCGTTGGCGATTGATTTATACAGTCATGAGGTTTACATGCAAAAGCTAGAATATATTCACTATAATCCTGTGGAAGCGGGGTTATGTTTCTTGCCTGAAGATTATTATTATTCATCAGCAAGATTTTATGAAAAACTTCAAGATGATTTTGGTTTTCTTACACATTGGCAAGAGTAGCAAGAAAGGCAGTAGTACATGTGTCGTTGGTGGAGCAACACACAACGACGGCGGACAATGAACATAACCATTCTTTTGTACTTAGTTGAACATTGTGCAACAACAACATCAGCAACAAGGGATTCGATTAAAAAGAACATTTCATACCTTGTTCTTCAAATCAATACTTACAACTCACACCTCCTACTCCATCTTCCCCTTCACAAAATCACTCACCAAATAACTTATAAGTTTACCAACAGAATCACTCTTGCGGCCATCGGTTAAAAAACTGGCGCCTTCGCAAATGTGGAGATAAGCGGTTTTGGTATCAGTAGCGGCAAAACTTAAATACTGCCGTGCATGCAATGCCGTAATACCGCTGGGGGTAATAGCGCTGCTGAGGGTGTGTTCAATACAATCCATATCCAGTTCAATACCGGTAAAGGCATCATCCGTAAAACCGGTGGCATGTGCCACGGCCTGTATAAAATTCTTTTTCTCATGAATAAAAATATCTTCATAAGAAATAAAATCAAAGAACGGGTTGTTGGCAATATCCAGCCACACATTCTGCGGAATAAAGTTTTCATGTACACCCAGCACACAATATTTCTGCAGGTAACCATCTTCTTCTGCATAGCGGAACGCATTACCGCTGTGCCTGCCTTCCATGGGCCGGTAATCCGTATGTGCATCCAGGTTAATACAATTGATTTGTGCCAGCGGCAATGCACCGGCCTGGTACAACCCTTTGGCAGCGCCTTTAATTAAAGGATAAGCATTGTTGTGCCCGCCGCCAATGGCAATGGGAATTTTTTGTGCAGCAGTAATTTGTTTTACCAGCGTTTCCACTTCTTCATCAATCATGGTAACGGCATGGCGGTAGGCTTCTGTTTTTTCTTCATACCCGTGTGCGGTATTTTCAATGAGCGCTTCCACATCGCTGAAATCAAAATGACCAAGCAGCAATAGTTCTTCCCCATCCAAAAAATCATTGCTCTGGATGTTGAGAAAAGAATTTAAAAACGGGAACCAGGAAGTATCCGTTCCGCCAATTCCGTAATTGGCTTTTACACCAATATCTTCCGGTATGCCCAGCAATACAAATTTGCAGTTGGAAGCGGCGAGTGATGCGGTGAGGTCAGCGCTGTTGCTGATCACCTGTATCCGTTCGCCCAGCTTGGTTTCAAACCTGCGGATTTTAGTGAGCGTTAACACATCTTCTTTATTATAGAAACGGAAACGTTGCATCACCGAATATAACAATTAAATGAATTCACCGCCTATCATTACCTTGTCAATTACATTACTGCCAAAGGCATAGGGAATGTAGTTGATGGACGGGATGGGCTTTGTAAAAATAAGGTTCGCTTTTTTACCCACGCTGATGCTTCCTGTTTTTTCCTGCAGCTCCATCGCATAAGCTCCGTTAATAGTAGCAGCATTAATAGCTTCCTGCGGCAGCATTTTCATTTGAATGCAGCTCATACTCACCACCGTGTTCATATTACCGCTGGGTGAAGAGCCGGGGTTGAAATCGCTGGCTAATGCAATGGCAGCGCCTGCATCCATTAACTGCCGTGCAGGCTGAAAGGGCATGCGTAAAAAATAAGCAGCCGTTGGCAATAATGTAGCAATAGTATTGGATGCAGCAAGTGCAGCAATATCTTCTTCTGTCATCGTTTCCAAATGATCAACCGATAGTGCATTGAGTTCAATGGCTTTTTGCAAACCACCCATACTGTTTAACTGGTTTACATGCAGTTTTAATTTCAATCCATATTTTGCGGCGGCATTGCAAATGGTTTCCATTTCTTTTACTGAAAAAAAACCTTCTTCGCAAAACACATCTGCATAATCAGCCAGTTTTTCAAGAGCGATGTTGGGCAGCAGTTCTTTTATGAGCAGATCCATATACCCTTCATGGTTTTCTTTATACTCCAAAGGATAAGCATGTGCCCCAAGAAAAGTTGCTTTAATAGGGATGGGGGCACGTTGTTTCAACCGCTGAATAACACGCAGCATTTTCAACTCACCTTCCACTGTTAATCCATAACCACTTTTTATTTCAAGGGTGCCGGTGCCGAGTTGCATCAGTTCAATCAAACGTTCTGCCGCCAGGTCATACAAAGCATCTTCACTCATGGCATTGAGTGCAGCAGCAGAGTTTAAAATACCTCCACCCTTTGCAGCAATTTCTGCATAACTCATGCCTTTGAGTTTATGAACAAACTCCTCTTCCCGGCTGGCAGCAAATACCAGGTGGGTATGACTGTCGCACCAAGTTGGTAAAATGGTTTGGCCGGATGCATCTATTACTTCATCAAAGTTCTGGTTACTCTCCAGTTCCTGCATTTCACCAAAATCAATAATGCTTCCATCTTCAATAATTATAAATGCATCATCAACAGTTTTGAGCTGGGCTAATGCCGGCCCCCGCAGCAGTTGATTTTTATAACTGATGCCGGCCAGTTGTTTGATATTCTGAATTAAAATACCCATGCCCTAAATGTAAAAGAAATTAAGCACACAAATCATGGGTTTTCATTTCTTCCGCATAAAAAAAGCCCCTGAATATCCAGGAGCTTTGCATCATCATCTGTTCGTAGTTTTTATTTGGGAAGAACCAATGCATCTATCACATGTATTACACCATTGCTGGCCATAACATCTGCAACGGTAACATAGCTCATACCACCGGTTTCATCCGTGAGCTTTACTTTACCGCCATCAACAGCAGCTATTAATTTACCGCCGCCCACAGTGGTAAGTTCCAGTGTGCCGTTGTTCTTTTTGATAGCAGTCATTAATGTGGCTGCATCCCATTTGCCGCTTACAACATGGTTCTTTAAAATCCGGCCCAATGCTTCTTTGTTCTTCAGCAACTTTTCAAGTTCGCCATCCGGCAGTTTGCTGAATGCTGCATTTACAGGTGCAAATAAGGTAAACGGCCCCGCCCCTTTAAGGGTTTGTGTAAGCCCTGCGGCTTCAATAGCTGTTACAAGTGTGCTGTGATCTTTTGATGCAGTTGCCACTGCAACAATATCGCCCTGTGCAAAAGTGAAATTTATACTCAGCAATAACAGAACGGCCACTGTAATTCTCTTCATCATTTTCATAAAAAGGATTTTTAAAAATTAATAAATAATAAATTGGATTCGCAGGTTTTACAACCCACAGGATATGCAACTGCATTACTCACTGCCAACCACAATGAGCTGCATGGGTCAATACAAAGTTGTACAGCGCTGTTCACAACCCTGCGTTGATCAAGTGTTACAATCGTGTTTTTTGTTTGATAGAGGGTGCAGGTTCTGCAAATGAATTGAGGAAAATGAAATCATGAGCATCATGAATCATTGTTTCATAAAAACTCAATAACCATGCCACAGAGTGGAATTGAATATTACTTTACTGGTTTAAACTTTTGCACATTTATTTTATGTTTCTATTGAAAGATTGAAGAAGCTGTTTTACATTAGCCTCAATGATCCGCTTTACAACTGCTATATTAAAGTTTAAAGAACAGGGAGAAAAAACCGGCTGGAGCTCTATTCTTATTCCTGCAAAAATTGCACAGCAGTTAAACCCCGGTGTTAAAAAATCATTTCGTGTAAAGGGGAAATTTGATAAGTACACATTTGACGGCATGAGTTTATTACCGATGGGCGATGGTGATTTTATTATTCCGCTCAAAGCTGATGTGCACAAAGCAACCGGTAAAAAAGCGGGCGGCCAACTGGATGTGCAACTTGCCTTTCAGCCCAATGCTTATCAATTAGACCATGAGTTTATGGATTGCCTCAATGATGAACCCAGAGCCCTGGAGTTTTTTAATTCATTAACCGGCTCCCACCGCAACTATTTCAGCAAATGGATTGAAAGCGCTAAAACATCTGAAACAAAAGCCAAACGGATTGCACTGGCGGTAAATGCGCTTGCTAACAAATGGGATTACGGGCAAATGATCCGCTCAGCAACGCAGAAGAGAAAAGAGATGAGAAGCTGATATTTCTTTTTTGAAACAGGGCTATGCCGCACTGCAATGTCATTAAGTTAAGCGTCACCTCGACTATCGGGAGAGGTCTCTCAAAATTTCTTCTGTTTGTAATTTGGGAGGTTTCTCCTGCCGTCGAAATGACGAAGGCTTAACTTAATGACATTGTATCGCACCGCCGGGAAGCATTGTTTTTGGATGAAATAAATGTTGTACTTTGTTCATACCAAATCAATGATTGCTTCATTCCTGATTTTTTCTCATGAATGAAATTGTAAACTGCGTTGCTTACGCTCAAGGGAAACGGGTGGCCAATGTGGAGATGAAAGAAGTTCATCAGCATTTAACCAAAGAAAATGAATTTGTATGGATCGGCTTGCGTGAACCATCGGAAGAAATTCTGAATGATGTTCAAAAAGAATTTCAACTGCATGAACTGGCAGTGGAAGATGCACATCTTGCACACCAGCGGCCCAAAGTGGAGCAGTATGCCGATTCTATTTTTGTAGTACTCCGCACCGCACAGATTAATGAGGAGCATCATATTGAGTTTGGCGAAACCCATTTTTTTGCGGGCAAAAATTTTATTGTGGTGGTACGGCATGGTTCCAATGTTCCCTATACTGAAGTACGGGCGAGATGTGAATCAACACCCGAACTGTTACAAAAAGGCCAGGGTTTTGTATTATATGCCGTGATGGATTTTATTGTGGACCGTTATTTTCCCGTGGTGCATGAAATGGAACTGGAGCTTGAAAATATTGAAGCACGTATTTTTAAAGACAAACCCAACCGTGAAACCACCGAACGCATTTACGATTTAAAAAGAGAACTGCTTGAAATAAAACCTGCCGTATCACCTTTGGTGGATGTATGCAACCGGCTCATGCGTTTTAATATGGGTTGTATTTCACCCGAAACACGCCCCTGCTTCCGTGATGTGTATGACCATGTGGTGCGGATCAATGAAATGGTGGACAATACAAGAGAACTGCTCAACCGTGCAATGGAAGCGAATTTTTCACTGATATCCATTGCGCAAAGTGATGTATCCAAAAAATTTGCAGGCTGGGCCGCCATCATTGCCGTACCTACTATGATCGCTGGTTTTTATGGAATGAATTTTAAATTTATCCCGGAACTGAGCTGGCATTATGGTTATTACTTTGTTATTGTTATCACCATTTCCATTTGTGTGACCATGTATTTTTTATTCCGGCGCAGCGGATGGTTGTAAGCCACAACAAATGTTTGTTACGGAACAGTTTTCCACATTTTCATTTTTTTTGTTTACAACTCCATTAAAATAACCTTTTCATTAAAAAAGGATGGGTTACTTTTTCGTATCTTTTGTATTGAGGTTGAAAAACAGTGCGTTTTACTTTTAAAACGCTCATTCGTTTAACCAAAGCATAAAAAAATGGTACAAAAAACTTACTACAAAACAAAAGACTACGTAAAAGTAAAATTCTCGTTTACAGTTGAAAATGCTGAAACGATTGAAATATTGGGTCTCAACAGCGATTGGCAAAACTCTGTGATCCTCAAGAAAAAGAAAGACGGCACCTTCAGCACTGAAGTAAACCTCCCCAAAGAAAGCAAGCACGAATTCAAATACCTGGTAAACAAAACAGAATGGGTGAACGAACCCGAAGCCGACGGTGAAGCTGCCAATGAATATGGCGGCAGCAACAGTTTATTAGTTATATAACCTTCAACAATATATCACAGCACAAAGCGTTTCATTTTTTTGAAATGCTTTTGGTGTTTCATTCCATTTAAAACCCCTGTTATGCAACGACTGATACCCGCACTCATTATTCTGTTTGCATTTGCATTAACCCCCGCCAGTTCCTGCAAAACAGTTGCACATGCTGCTGCCCGTTACTGGACCAAACGGCAGATCAAAGAATTTATCAATAACTGTGAAGCAAAATCATCCAAACTTTTGGGCGATGAAAAAGCAAAACAATTTTGTGATTGCGCTGTGGATGCTGTATCAGAACAATATCAAAACTATAACGAAACAAAAACACTTTCAGTAACAGCGCTGCTGGAAGCGGCTCAGAATTGTGGTAAATAATATCCGCTAATGAAACAGTTCTTTGGTTGGCTGGAAAGCATTTCGTTTGCCAAAACCGTTACGGCCTGAAAAACTGAAGTTATACTGTATAGACTTTTAATTTATACTAATGCGAAGCATTTAACCTCTGTGTGCTCCATTAGCTCTGTGTGCTAACATTTTTGCTCACACCCGCCTGAATGTATTCATACGGGCAGGCAGAGGAAGAAGAGAACACAGAGAGCCATGACAATAAAATTGTCATTTTAGGTTTAAGACTGCTTCAAATATCCAAATGGTATTAAAGATTGATTTTAAAACCTTACCGAAAGCTTTTATTTGCAAACTACCTGCCGGCAGTCAGTTTGGCCATGTTCGTTTTTCAAGCCAGGCCTGTATAGTTCATGTTAAGGGTTTGTGCCTGTATGTGTTAGTAAGCCACACTTAATTTCAAATTTCCACCAAGTCCTTCTTTTACAATACGCATAAGTGTTGAAAGACGAATATCGCTGGCATTATTTTCAATTCTTGAAATGTAAGATTTTGTGGTACCGCACTTTGCAGCAAGTTGCTCCTGCGTGAGGTTTTGCTTTTCCCGCATTTCCTGAATAAGAACACCAAGTTTAAACGCTTCAAATCCCTGTTCGTAAGCATCTCTTTTTGCAGTACCAATTTTTCCATATTGCTTGTCAAGATGGTCAGCAAATGAAGTCAGGTTTTTATTTTTTGTCTTTTTCATTGAAATACTCCTTTTTTATTTTTTTCGCTAATTCGATTTCATTCTTAGGTGTCTTTTGAGTTTTCTTTTGAAAACCATTAGCCACTACTATTAATTTCCCCTCGTCAAAAAAAGCAAAGGCCCTGAAAATATTGCTTCCAACCTCAACTCTTATTTCATACAGCCCGACGGTACCTTCCATATGTTGAAAGTATTTCTTAGGGACTTGCTCTATTGTTGCAATGAGCTCTAATGTCCAGTTAAACTTCTTCTGCACATTTTCTGTTTGTTCATTAAAGAACTCCAGAAAGTAATGCTTGTAATAAAATATGTGCCGGATGAAGTTTTGCCCCACGGGGCAAAGTTAGCTAATCAGGCAACTTTTCAAAATTATGTTTTCTTCTTTGCATTTATATAATGCAAAAATGGCACCCCGCTAACACTATTTTCTAAGTAGATTCCCTTATTCTTTTACAGCTTTGCATTGCTTACCTTAGCTGCAAATCCTGTGTTATGAAAACCATCTCCCTGCTTTTTGCTGTATGCTTTGTATATTCAACAGCATATTCACAGCCGCTGGCAGATACAAGCGGCAAACTCACGGAGCAAAAAGAAAAAGTGATCAACACCAGTACCATTATTAAAATTGAGAACCTCGGCTTTCGTGTAAACTCAGAACTGGCAGAGTTACGCCCCACTATTTCTGCTGATGGTAATTTACTTTTCTTTATTTGCGAAGCACATCCTGAAAATAAACATTACTATGAAGTGAAGAACTCACAGGACATCTGGTATTCTGTAAGAGACACCCTTACCGGCAAGTGGCAGGATGCCGTGCACATGGGTTATCCGTTTAACACCGCACATTACAATGCCGTGTACTGGATTTCGCCTGATAAAAATAAAATACTCCTTCGCAATGCATTTGTTGATGGTGATTATACAGGTAATGGTGTGAGCATGAGTATTAAAATGAAAGACGGGCGCTGGAGCAAACCGGAAATGCTTAAGATCAGAAATTATAACAAGTATGACCGTGGTTTTAAATCGGGCGCCACAATGACCAATGACGGGCAAACACTTTTGCTTTACATGAGTGAAGAGCCTAAAACTTCGCTCAACAAAATATATGTATGTTTTCTGCAGCCCGATGGCACATGGAGTGAACCGAAAAACATTGGCAAAAAAGTAAATCTGCCGGAGTATGATCAGATGACACCTTATATTGCGGCCGATGGCGCCACACTTTATTTCAGCAGCGACCGGCCGGGTGGTGTTGGTGATTATGATATATGGATGACGAAGCGTTTGGATAATACCTGGCAAAAATGGAGTGAACCTGTTAACCTGGGTGAACCTATCAACTCAAAAGACTTTGATGGATTTTTTACACTGGATGCCGGTGGTGAATATGCCTATCTCACCAGCAGTTTTCAATCATTGGGCAAAAGTGATATTGTAAGAGTGAAATTGCTGGAGCGTGAAAAACCGGATCCTGTAGTGATGGTGACTGGTAATGTGTTTAATGCCAAAACAAAAGAACCCATCAGCGCCAGTCTTGTTTATGAAACACTGCCGGAGGGCGCTGTTGCAGGCGATGGTTTATCAAGCCCCGGCGATGGTGCATTCCAGATTGTATTGCCTTATGATAAAAACTATATGATTCGTGCAACGGCTGATCATTTTTTTGCACAGAGTGAAAACTTAAATCTTGATTCGCTTGTGAGAACTGGATTGAGAGTGATTCATAAAGATTTGTACCTGATGCCCATTGAAGTGGGGCAAATTGTGCGGCTCAATAATGTGTTTTTTGATTTTGATAAATCAGACCTTCGTCCTGAATCATTTATTGAACTGAATTTAGTGGTGAAGATGCTGAATGAAAATCCTGCCATTGCTATTGAACTGGGTGCACATACGGATTCAAAAGGTTCTGATACCTATAATATCAACCTCAGTCAAAGCCGTGCAAAATCCTGTGTTGATTATTTAATTTCAAAAGGCATTGATCCATCCCGTGTTACATGGAAGGGATATGGCGAAACCGTTCCTGTTGCCACCAATGATACCGATGAAGGAAGACAGTTGAACCGGAGGGTGGAGTTTAAAATTTTAAAGAACTGATGAAGTCACCAGTACTGCATCTCCCTTCGAAACATTATTGCTGGTTGTTTTGATTTTTAAACCATGCTTACCGGCAGTGGCTTCAATCATATAATAACTGCCAAAGAACAAAACAGATGTTACTGTTGCTTTAACAGCGTTGGTTTTACTTGTTGTAATACGTAACTGTTCGGGGCGAATAATAATCTTTTTTTGTTTTGCCCTTGCAGTTGCCGTAAAAAAATTTACCGGCAGCAAATTGTATTCACCAAACAAACCGGCACAATATTCATTCAATGGCTTATAATAAATTTGATGCGGTGTTCCGCTCTGAATGATGGCTCCGTTTTGCATAATGTAAATGGTACCGGCCCAGCTCAGTACATCTTTGCCATCATGACTTACCATGATGCAGCTTGTTTGAAACTGTTCACTCACATCATGAATTACATCTTTGATCGTTTGCTCATGAATAGCATCGAGGTTGGAGAATGGCTCATCGAGCAGCAGCAGCTTTGGCTTTTTAACTAATTGCATGGCCAGTACAATCCGCTGCTTTTCGCCGCCTGAAAGTTCATTGGTGCGGCGCTGCAGTAAATGCTCAATTTGACAAACAGAACAAATTTGTGCTGCTTCTGCTTCGGGCAATTTGCTGACCATTTCCAGCAGTTCATATACCCAATAATTATTTCTCAGTTCAAAATGCTGACTTAAATACGCAATGTTTTCATGACCTGGTATTAATCTTTCTAAAGGCCCTTCTACCCTTTTGCCTTCAAACAACACTTCACCGCTATCCGGCTGCATCAATCCGCCGATCATTTTAAGCAGGGAAGTTTTTCCGCTGCCTGTTTCGCCGGCAATAGCAGTTGCCTGTTGCGCATGCATGCTGAAACTAACATGATCAACAGCAATCCTGCTGCCATTCCGTTTGTACAAATCCTTTACCTGCAAAAAATCCATTAAGCGAAAATAACGGAAAGCAGCTTCATGATAAATTGTTGTTCATTACTGCTCTTTTTTGCGGTTATATACATTAGAAGGAGCCGGGTATTCTTTCATCTTTCTCCGCATGACTGATTTGTATTCGGAAGACTTTCTTAATTGCTGCATGGCAGGATCAAACTTTAACACCCATCCGTAATTAAACCCTGCATCTACAGCTTTCCTCAGCCATTGTATGGCTTTTGCATTATTTTTTTGTAAAGCATAAACACGGCTGATGCTGTACATGGCACAGGAGTCATTGGGCTGCAGTTCTAAACACTCACGGTAATAACTAAGAGCATTTTTATAATTGTCCGAGAGCAGATACATTCTTGCAAACAAATCTTTCAGCTTCAGCAAAGGATAGGGATATACTGTATCTGCATCCAGCAGGTATTTAACTGCTGCATCATAGTTGCCGGCATGTACAAAATATTTGCAATACAAAACCTGTTTTTCAAATATCAATTCATTACGTGCAGCCAATGTATCAAGATTGATAAATGCACGGCTGAATTGATAAAGCCCGTTGTACACATCAATGAGTTTATTGCGCACACTGGTATTTACAGGCAACATATCAACGGATTGCTGGTAATGCACCGCAGCATAAGAAGGCAGGCCCTGCCATAAATACAAATCACCGGTTTTATCGTTAATGTCGGCAGAGAGCGCTTCATCTGCACCTATTAATGAATCTGCAAGCATGAGATAATTGATACCATCACTAATGGGTGTTTTAATAACAGATGCGAAATACACCAGTTTCTTTGTACCGGGTAATTCAACCGGGCCGGAAGAACCTTGTGGTGTCATATCTTTTTCATAAAACTTTTCCGGCTTATTACTATCAGGGAAGATTGCTTTTTTATCCTCTTTAAAATGTTTATCCGATGCTGCAACAAATGCATACAAAAACAAACCCGCCCTTAACTGCCAGTAACCATCACCGGGAAATGTATCTGTTACTCTTTTATAGAATGCATTCAGCTCATTTGAACCTTCCTGATATTCTTCAGACTGGTATTGAAACATTACTGCTTCAGCATCATTGTACCTGCCGATTTTTTCCAGCAATTGCCAGAGACGTTTGTATGGACCGATAAATCCCTTTTGCATGGGTATAAGTATGCGGTACTGTTGTTCTGCATTGGCATAATCATTTCGCTGCTCATACAAATCTGCCAGAAAATAATGATTCTCTTCCCTGTAGTAACGGCCTGCCATAAAATTTTGTAAGAAACAGGTGCTGTCAGGATTATGAGCGCTGTATTGCAGTAATGAATCAGCATAGTTTCTTAACTGTTCTTCATCCAGGAAATAGTCAACTGCAAAGCTGAAAAGCAAGTCAGCTTCTTTTAAACGATTATGGTCAAACAGCATCTTCCCCAGCCAATAAAATACAAGTGGATTGGAAGGATCCAGTTCAATTACTTTTTTCCAGTACATTTCTGCATCCTGATAATTCTTCTTCAGGTATTCGCCGAAACCCAATGAAAAATAACCCAGCACATCATTGTCTTTTATTCTGTTCTTTTCAAAAGGGCACAATACAATCCGGTCAAAAGGTTCTATAATTCCCGGCGAAACCGAAGACCATTTAAACGGTTTTAAATGAAATCCTCTCTTTCTTACATCCGCTTCATAAAAAAAAGAATCGGCCAATGCATAGCCGGTGGTTTTTGTATAAACAAATCCTAACCGTTCAAACGGGTAATAATGACGGCTGTTGAGTACAATGCTCTTACGCTGCAGTTCTTCCGCCATCAGAAAATTGTTTTGCAACTCTGCCAGTAATCCCCTGTTGGTATAAAGATTCTGCAAGGAAGGTTGTAATGCAAAAGCCGTATCATACATAGCCTGTGCTTTTGCATATTGTTTTTTCTGCATATACAAACCCATGAGGTTGGAGTAAGGCAGCGCCCACTGCGGCGAAATTTCTTTTGCTTTGGTAAAATGCAGTTCTGCTTTAGGCAGATTGTTTTTGTACAGGTGCAAAACACCTAATGCGTTATGCACACAGGCCGCATCTTCCTGCAGCGCCAATGCTTTCAGTTCCATTTGCAGGGCACTATCAATCAACGGAGCCGCATTTTCTCTTAACGGAATTTTGAGCATGAGTGCAACTCCTTCAAAATAATAACGGTTTACTTCCATAGCACGATAAAGAAAATCATCTTTATCAGTAAGCTTCATGGCTATTTGCAGCATTACGGGGTAAGCATCATATCCTTTGCTGCCGGCGTTATAATAACGCCTCCGTTCCAGTTCCGCTTCGCTGCCTTCGAGGTAATCATTAATTACCTGCTGTGTTTGTGTATGCAGCAGCAGTACCAGTTCTTTTTTGAATACAGTAACTACTGCTTCATTATTGGTTAATGCCTGCTGTACCTGTTGCAATTGTTTTTGATATGCTGCATCTGGCCGTATGCGTTGTCCAAATGCATCCAGTGTATCTGCTTCAGCATTTTTGATACAAATTTTTATAAACGAAAGCGGAATGGATGCAGCAGGTGTTTGCAAAAGAGTTTCAAGCCCCGTTAATTTTGAAATATCTTTTTCTTTCATTCGCTGAAAAAAGTCAGCTACCTGCATTTCGGGTGAGCCGCTCAGATCAGGTATTGGTGCCGCCATTACCTGAATGCTTCCCGACTGCTGCTCCTGCTTCATCAGTGCAGTATCGGCAACAGATAAAACAAAATTGCCGGTTTTATCATTTACAGGTATTACCGGCGTTTGTATTACTTTATTTGCTTTTAAAACCGGATCGGCCGCTACGGCAGAATCAACATACTGTTTAATTTCATTGAGCCGCACATAGCCGTCTTTTATTTCATCAGCAAAACCAATCAATCCGTTAATAAGGTAAAACGAAAACACACCACGGCCTCCGCCCCAGGCTTCGTTTTCATTACTCAGTTCATCCGGTGAGCAGGAGGTGATGCGTATTTCATTGGCCACTTTATCTCTTAACTGGTTGCCCACTAAAAAATTTCCCCGGTAGCCGCTGCCCGCCAGTTTGCCGGAGTGGCAGGCATCTGTTATTAAAACCACTTTTGCTTTTTTACCTCCTGAAAGTGTGTTGGCAAAATTATTCAGGTCTTCAAGCCGTATGGAGTTGTTGATGTAATTGTTAGCGGGTGTGTTATACGTCAATAAAAAACCAAGTTTGTAGATGGTAACATTTTCCATATCACCATGACCGGCAAAATAGAAATACACCAAATCATTTTCCCGGGCAACGTTCATTACCCATTGCAATGCATCATATACGGCTGCTGTTGTTGCTTCTTTGCCCGTGAGCAATCGTATCTGTGTGGGCGAAACATTGCCGCCTGCCTTTGTTTGCAAATAAGCTGCAAAAGCTTCCGCATCCCTGTGTGCATATTGCAGGGAAGGAATGGCTGTATTTTCATACTGCGAAATGCCCACCACTACGGCATAGGTTTGCGGGGCAGGTTTTGACAGTTGGCTCTTTGCCCGGAATGAGAAGAACAATAACAAAATGAGCAAAAGAATACGCATGAACGGAGTTTGGAACAATAAGATACATCAATTCAGAATAAAACAAAAAAAAGAGCAGTCGTTGTATGCTTAGTGGCGGTAAATAAATTGTAAAATCCACGTATATTACAGTTAAATTAAACAACCATGAAGTTTCTTTTTCCATTCCTTACACTGTTAATGCTCAATGTTATGGTACCAGCACAATCAAAAACATTCGGCTTTACATTTAATCACCAGGCATTATCTGTAACAGACCTTGACAAATCTGTTGCTTTTTACAAAACTGTTTTAGGGCTAGAACAAATTTCCAACAGAACACAAATGGCAGGCATCAGCTGGTTTTCACTGGGTGAAGGAAAAGAACTGCATTTGGTTTCCATTATAAAAGAAGAAGTGAAAATTAATAAAGCTGTTCATATTGCCCTCACCACACCACAGTTTGATGCGTTCATCAAACATCTTGAAGCCAATCATATCGCTTATTCAGACTGGCCGGGTAAGGCCAATACAGTAAATGTGAGGGCTGATGGTATTAAACAGATTTATTTACAGGATCCGGATGGTTACTGGATTGAGGTGAACAGCGTGGCAGTGAAGTAAATTATTATGAAGTGTGTGAAAAAAATATTTCTCACTTAACGTATCAATACCAAAGTTCCTTTTTGGGTATAGGTTTGTCCGTCGACACCTACACCGCTAAATTGCCAGGCATAAGTGTCTGGATTTTGTAATACATTCTTATACATCCCATCCCAACCCTCTTTACCCGGCTGCCAGGAATACACCTGAGTACCGTAACGATTAAATATTCTGAAGTACTGAATTTCCTGTATGCCAATGGTAACAGCGCTTAATACATCATTCAATCCATCATTGTTAGGAGTAAAGGCGTTGGGCACAAACACTTCTACTTTGGCAATTACTTTTACCTGCTGGGTATCTGTTGCAAAACATCCGCTCAATGCAGCAATGCGAATGAGATAAGAATATGTTCCCAGTTTGGGTGATTTAAATGCCGGGCTGAAAATTTTATCATTACTCAAATAAACGGTGGGGTTCCATAAAACGGTATCACCAATAGCCCTTGCAGTAAGTGTAATCTCTTTATCAGGAAATGTATAACGCAAAGGATAGGTAACTGGCTGCTGCGGACGATCGATCTTTACTTCAACCGACCTTGTTTTTAAAGAACAGCCTGATGGATGTTTCACCACTGCATAATAAACACCTGAAGCAGGTGCACGGAACCGTTTTTGGGTAGCGCCCGCAACAGGGTTTCCATCTTTATACCATTGCACGCTTACCAAATCAGATGCAATGAACACAGCGCTGTCGCCCGAAGTAATACAAAATGTGTTTTTACCCAGGAAGCGAATGGTGGTATCCGGTAATTCTGCTTTTATTTCCACTTCATCTTCATCAACACATCCGCCGCCATAGCTGGAAACCCTGAGTTTATAAGTTGTGGTAGCGCCGGGTGATGCCAGCGGATTTGAGATACCCGGATCACTCAGCCCCTGCACCGGCGTCCATGAATACACCCTTCCATCTTTAGGCGGTTCACCAATTAGTACTGGTGTTATCCCGCAATAACTGGCATTGCTGCCGGCTTCTGCTTTAACAGTTAATGTATCATATAATTGGGTGTACATTGTATCCTTACATCCAAAGCCGGGGAATGGTGTTATTTCAACAGCTATTTTAGTATCTGATGAAGGAACAGGTTTCAATATTAATTCATTGGAAGTACCCAGTACTTTTGAAAAATCAGCATTGAACCATTTGTAGCTATCAAAACCAAAGGGCGCTGTTACTTTTATGGCTGTATCATTTTTACAAAAAGCTGAACCGGGAAACTCACCACTGCACCCGGTATTCACATCTACATACGCATATCCAAAATGACGAACAAAGGTGCAATCGGCCGTTTTAAAAAATAAGCGGATGGTTTTACCTGCCCTGTTATTAAGATTAATCGTAACGGGTGTCCAGGTTTTATACAATACCGGTGCGTTCTCATTTTGCCGGTAAAGCGAAATATTAAAACCCGGCAAGCCAGAGCCATAGGAAATAAATGTAAACGTGGCACAATCAATACGCTGATTAGATGTTAAATCCATCACTTCAATTTCAAGCCTTGGCTGCTGATATTCCTGATGACTTGGCCCTTCAAAAACAACAGCATAATAATAAGTAATAGAGTATTGATTTCTGTTGGCAGGTATTGTAAACTCATAAGAAACACCTTCTGCCTGCGCCCCGCCCGATGTATTACCAAGTTTTACAGAATAGCCGCTGCCATTGGGGCAAACAACCGGAAAATTTCCAAAATAATCAAGGGTATTGATATTGGCTGCACGTGAAAAAATTTCATGCCTTCCGGGTTGTGGCGCTGTTTCAGTTAAAATAATATTATTGGCGCCACCTGCTGCAGAAACATTGCCGGTATAAGTTTTCCAGTTGGAGAATATTCCGTTTTCAAAATCAATGTTTGGGGGGCAAACCACCTGAGCGGATATACGCAGTACTGCAAACAGTAAAACTGTATGCAGAAAGATTGTTTTTTTTATTTGATGTACAGATGCGCCCATTGAAAACCCGTAATGAGCAATATACCAAAAAATAAAGGCAGTTTAAAATGAAATTTACTGAGCCGGAAAACGAAGTTGCTGAAACGATTTTCACGGCATTATCCTTAAAAAATAATAGTACTTAAAACCGCAGGCCAGGCGCAGGCAAGAAAAGCACACAAAAACAAACAATCCATATTGTTACCACCAGTGTTTTCGCCGGCACATTCATGTCTTGTGCGGGCTCCGGATCCAGTATCTGCTTCATATTGCGTGCCAGCAGTTTTTCCTTCTGAGAGTTCACATCATACGCTGTTAAATCATAATTTCTGAAAGAAGGAAGGCGCTGAATCATTAGCTGCCGCAGCAGCAGATATTGCTCCTTAGTAACAGATTCATAACTTATGTTATCATCCATTCCCTCCACCTTCATGATACGCTTTATTTTTTGCCTGCTGAATAATGATGCAAGAGAGGAAAAGATCAATAAAGCAACGACCAGAAAAATATAATCTTTAACCCTGATGGAATAATAAACTATCACCAGAAGTGATAAAACAGAAAACACAACTGACAATGCATAACTTCTGTTTAAGCACATTGTTTTGAGCATTCTGCCGCCATCAAGTGGGTATATGGGCAGCAGGTTCAGCAAGTTGATAAAAAGAAAAGCCCTTGCCAGCGAACCCAGCCATGGATGAAACATCAGACTGTCTTTTAAGAGCAGCAATGCTGTTCCGATAATAATACCCGGTAACGGACCACTCACTAAAATTATTATTTCCTGCTTCTGGGAAGTATTGTTTTTAAACCCTGTTGCTGCTCCACCAAAAAAAGGAATAAAAAAAATATTGAGATTGCTGTAATTGAAAAATTTCATAGCCAGCAGATGCCCCAGTTCATGTATAAAAATCACCACCGTAATAATAACCAGCAGCTTAACATTTGAGTTGTACAAAAAATAACCTGCTGCCAGGAAAAGCAAGAGACTTATTCCCGGATACGAAGATGAAGCGTTTTTGTTTTCCAACCCGGGTTTGTAAGGCTCTGTATGCTCCTGCAATGGAGATGAAATATCGTTATTCAATTTATCACCCGTACTTTGATTCGCCGGCTCCTGTTGCATTTATCAAGATTAAAAACGTAAAGACATTTATTAATTGCTTTAGTCCACAGTTAATCAGCGCTTCATCCATACGGGCCCCACTCCTGCTTCCATCATCATTTTATTTAATACAGACAGTTTGGCTTCAATATCACCGGCACGTTTTTTCAGTACTGCCCACTCTGCATCCAGTTGCTTTTTTAAATCAATGGAAGGCTGGTTTACTTTGGGAATATCGCTCTCGGTCTGATCATGGAGAAACATATAATTAGCCGTAAACTTATTGGGAAAATTCTCCACATCATCATAGGCTTTTGATTTGCGCTGAATCAGATCCTCATCCCAGGTCTTCATCAGTTGCACCAGTGAAGCCGCTTCTTTTTTTACTGAATCATATTTGGTTTCTGCCGGCAAATTTTTCAATAACTGTTCCAGTTGCAAGCGTTTTGCATAAATGGTATTGATTAAAGTATGCATGGCCGAAATTTCTTTTTCCATACTCTTCATAATAGCGTCATACGCTGCATACTCAGCAGCAGTAATATTATAAAGCGGGTTGGCAAGAATGACAGCATTGGTTTGCTGCACTTCATTTCCCAGTTTTAATGTAACGGAGTAAGTACCCGGCGAAACTTTATGCCCGGCATAGCTGCTTTCAATATACACATTGGGCACCGCAGCAAGAGTTGGGTACCGCAAGTCCCACACAAAACGGTTCATCCCTTTTTGTTTGGGTAAAACCGGACTGGGTGATGGCGCCCCATCATAAGATTGATACAAACTGTCACGTAAAGAACTGAATGTGCGGACACTATTACCTGCTGCATCTTTAATTTCCATAGTGAGCACATCAGTTGTTTTTGAAGGCAAATTATAATACATCACAACACCTGTTGCAGGGTTCACACCTCTTAATCTGTTTACACCACCCGGGTTGCTGCTGTTCATTTCACTATAGCCATTCATCATGTAAATATGTTCCGGTGCATACAATGTAAATTTTTTCGGGTCTCTTTCATAGGTTCTGATAACACCCAAATCATCCAGTATCCAGAAACTGCGTCCGCTGGTGGCTGCAATTAAATTGTTCTGATGAATTTTTAAATCAGTGATGGGTGTAAGTGGCAGGTTTAACTGAAACGGACTCCACTCTTTTCCGCCATCATAAGAAATAAACAAACCCAGTTCTGTACCTGCAAACAGTAAATCCCTGCGCACATTATCTTCCCGCACCACACGTGTAAAAGCATTTGATGGAATTCCATTGTTGATTTTTACCCATGTTTTTCCATAGTCAGTGGTTTTGTATAAACCGGGTGTATGATCATTAAACTTATAACGGGTGGTGGCAATATAAGCAGTGGCTTTATCAAATGGCGATACTTCAATGGCATTGATCAAACACTCCTGTAAACCTGCAGGGGTTGCATTTTTCCAGGTAGCGCCGTTATCCTGTGTTAAATAAACATAACCGTCATCGCTGCCGGTCCATATCACACCTTTTTCATGCGGCGATTCTATAACATAAGCAAGCGTGCCATAATTTTCTGCGCCCACAGCTTCATTGGTATAAGGCACACCGGGTTTTCCCTGTTTTTCTTTTTCATTACGTGTAAGATCAGGCGAAACTTCTTTCCAGGTTTTACCCATATCCGTTGTCTTTAATAAATATTGTGAGCCATGATAAAAAACACCGGGTTCATGTTTGCTCCAGATGATGGGTGCATTCCAGTTATAGCGGTATTTCATATCCTTTGCATCACGCCCTAAATATTGAATAGGCGCCGGCATTACATTGGTTGCAGCAAAGGCTTTTGTATCCAGCACTTCAATAGTACCCTGGTAACTGCCACCCATTACATAACGTGGATCATTGGGATCAAATGCAAGAAATGCGCTCTCGCCACCGGCACTGTACGTCCAGCTTGAAGGTGATATGCCGCCGCTACCCAATTCACGGTGAGCAATAGAAACAGAAGTATTATCCTGCTGCCCTCCATAAATTCGGTAAGGAAACTGATTGTCAACATTAATTCTGTAAAACTGTGCCGTGGGCTGATTGCTTTGTGTGCTCCATGTATCGCCTCCATTCACACTAATGGCGCTGCCGCCATCATTGGAAATAATCATGTTCTTACTGTTCTTCGGATTGATCCACAGGTTATGAAAATCACCATGTGTGCCGCCCATCTGTTCCCATGTTTTACCGCCATCTTTTGATTTTAAAGCAGGCGCACTCATTATATAAAGTGTTTGATCATTCAATGGATCAATAAACAATTCAATGTAATACCATGCCCGCTGCAGCAAACGGTGATCATTGGTAATGCGGCTCCAGCTTTTACCTGCATCATCACTCACAAACAAACCACCTGCTTCTTTTTCACTGTCACTTTCAATTAATGCATAAACTTTGTCACTGTTGCTTCTGCACACAGCAATACTCATTTTTCCCATTTCAGACGGTAATCCATTCGTCAACTTTTCCCATGTATCACCACCATCGGTACTTTTATACAAACCACTGCCGGGGCCTCCGCTTATTACCTGCCAGGGTTTGCGCCCATGCTCCCACATAGCTGCATAAATTATGCGGGGGTTATTCATATCCATACTCAGTTCAGCACAACCTGTTTGCTCATTCACAAACAAAACATTTTTCCAGGTAGCGCCTCCATCTGTGCTTTTATAAATGCCACGCTCTTTACTCCTGCTGTATAAAGCGCCCTGTGCGCCCACCAGCAGTACATTTGAATTATTGGGATCCACCACAATACGGCTGATATGTTGTGTGGCATCCAGCCCCATCTTTTTCCATGTTTTACCTGCATCTGTACTTTTATAAACACCATCGCCATGATGTGTCATTACACCACGCACTGCGTGTTCACCCATACCCACATACACCACGTTCACATCATTTTCTGCAACTGCAACGGCGCCCACACTTCCGGTTTTAAAATAACCATCGGAAATATTATTCCATGTTAAACCAATATCTTCTGTTTTCCATAAGCCTCCGCCGGTTGTGCCCATGTAATAGGTGGTAATATCTCCCGGCACACCTGTTGCACAAACGGAACGGCCACCACGAAAAGGGCCGATACTTCTCCACTTCACCGGTTTAAAAATGGAATTATAATCAACTTTCGCTGAATCTGTTTTTGTTTGAGCCGTTACAGAAAATTGCAGGCAAATGATCAAAAAGAAAAAGAAAAAGAAATACTTCTTCATACCCTTATGGTTTAGAATGGAAATATAAAGATTGTTGATGAATAAATGGAATGGCGCTGAGTGCAAAACCGGATGTATCAACAGTTTGCGGATGGCGGAGATAAATTCGGCAGTAAGATCAATTGTATTTCAATTGGCTTCTGCGTTCATGAACCATGTAAATCACTGAAAAGCGTGGATGAAATTCCTGAACATATTACCGGGTGAATAATAGCCTCCATAAGCATTTCTCTGCATCTGCTCATGATACAGTTCATAAAAAATGAACAGGAAGTTATACTGATATATGTTTTAAGTGAAGCAAGTACAAAAAAATAGGCCGTCCCTAAAAAGAGTCGGCCGTTGCTAACCTATGAAAAACACCTGAGCGCAATATAAAGAGTTCTGCAGATATAACAATAAAATAATTTTTGTAACGGACATTTTAATACCCGTATCGTATCTAAAGCCACAACAAAAAATTCGCAAACGCTTTCGGGTAAAGTTGCATACTGCCAAAAGAAAGAATTTGGATGATCAATAATGAATAGCAGGATCGGGTTATGTTAAAAATAGGCCAACCCTGAAAAGAGCCGGCCGTTGCTAACCTATGAAAAACACCTGAGCTCAATATAAAGAGTTCTGCAGATATAACAATAAAATAATTTTTGTAACGGACATTTTAATATCCGTATCGTATCTAAAGCCACAACAAAAAATTCGCAAACGCTTTCGGGTAAAGTTGCATACTGCCAAAAGAAAGAAT